>DASQYL010000001.1:0-10497 GCA_035639235.1 Pyrinomonadaceae bacterium
GATCGTCCTGAGCGACACACCACGATGACAAATGTCCAAGACCAACCGTAACCGCGCAGAGAGATAAAACGATGCTGGTGAAACGCCGTATTGATGATTTATTCACACTTCATCCCCCGGAGCAGCAAAGGTCTTCAGGGCATCGTCAGATGAAACTTATACCAACCAGATTTCCCAAAGGTACGTTCACCTTCCTTATCGTACAACGCCAGATAAAACTTCAGTTGGTAAGTGTCGTCTCTCGCCATGTTCAGTGCGGCGTAAGGGATGAACAGTTGGAGATCGTTGTAAACCGCCGGATCGTAGGCCGGCGTGAAGTTCGTCTTCGCGGACACTTGGTTATTCGTCGTGCGATAAGCGCGGTAATCAGGATCCGAGTTGGCTCTCAACGGTGTATTGCGCGCATCGTCGTAATAGAAGTACGCGATCATCATGCACGGCACGCCTTTACCGTAGCGAAGGCGGAACTTCGCGTGCACGCGCATCCCCTTTTCCTCGTTAACGGTGACATTAAAAACGACACGGGCGTCCTCGAAAATCGCTTCCGGATCGTCAAAGACGAGCGGTTCGCCCACGGCAGCGCGTGCAAACGCAGGGGCAGCCTGATTCAGTTGCAATGGAGCAACCATTGAGAAAAGTAAGACGAGTGTGATGACGATAGCTCGCCGCAATTTTCGAAATGTTTTCACAAGTTTCCTTCCCGATGAACGTGATCAATTAACAAAGAAACGGCTAGCGCGTCTTGTAGAGACTTCCGCTCTCGACCATCCATAATTTCCCATTCAGCGCTATCAGCATTGTGGTGGTGCCGTAGACTACCTCGCATTTGCGCGACGTTAGTAGGCGTTCCAGTTTCAGATTCAAGCCGCGAGAATATGCAAGACTTCCCGGTGGTTGTCAATAAGTATTTCCGCGGAAATTGATACGCTAAATCTAGATTAGCCAGGACGATTTAGTAACTCGGCGCTATTTCGATCAATCGATGAAGCGGATCGAAACGCAATCTGAATGGACGCAAGGCGTTTAGACCGAGCAGCACGGGAGCATCTGAAGAGGCCCCGGTAATCAGATCGGTAGGAACGTTGCGTAAATCGAGCGAGCCGATGGAAACGGTGCGCGGAGCGACGCGGCGTGTCGAGACGCTGCCGCCAACATCGTGGACGGCCGATGAGCGAGAATAGATTGGGGCCGCGTTCGGATCGTGGATCCCGAAGCCCAGGCTTGAACCGGTATCGAGTAACGCTTCTTCGCCGGTGCTGAGCATCACGAGCGGCCGGTGGCTACCTCCCTGCTGACGCCACGTAACCACCGCGCCGTCGCGAGGTTGCGATCGAGTGCTCAAAGGCGTTTCGCGCGGATCGAAAAAAGAAAGCTCGTGTCGCGGGATATCGATCGAGTAACCAAGCGAGCCAAAGGCATCATTCGGATCGAGCAATCCGTCCAGGTCTCGCGGCAAACCCGTACTAACAACGACTTCAGTTCTTGTGGGCAGACGGTTATCAGAATCACCTAGAGCGATGGTCCCCAGTGTTCCGGACTGGGCCGACACAACGGCGCCACTAAGTCCGGCAATCGACGGCCCGGCTCCTGCTTGAATTGCGACGGCCGCTTGAGTGGCGACGCGTGGCGAGATCACCGAAATCCCCGCGCCGGTGTCAATCGCAAACGTGAAGGGACCAGCAGCGTTGATCCAGACATTCGTCAGCAAACCACGGCCGTGAACTTCACGAAAAGAAACTGTGTGCGGCAGAATTGCGGGAGGTTGCTGCGCGACCACTCGGTTGCGTGTGGCGCGCCGTTGCTGAGACACAGCGAGGGCAGTTCCCGAAGAAACTGCCCCGTCAGCTATGGCGGCGACAATCAGCAGGGCCGCCAGCAATTTGAAGGTTCGATTCAAAGACATCCGTCAGTACCGTGGCGTTCGGTGTCGCAGCTTGTAAGTATAGAGCGCAGAGCCGCCGAGTCCCGCGAGCGCGCCAATGCCTGCGCCCTTGCCGCCGCCGGCCAAACCGCCGATGGCAGCGCCGACACCTGAGCCGATCGCCAGCGTCAGCTTGTCGCGATGCTTCTGCCAGAACGTGCGCCCTCGCGATGAACTGTTGTAATCATAATAGACTCGCCGCGAGTTCGAATAATGACGCGCTACGCGTGAAGTTCGGCCTGTCGATTCATAGCCAACGCTTCGCGATGTGCTTGCAGCGCTACCCTGACAAGCAGAAAAGCCGGCATCGTAGCCTTGTCGATACGCGTTCTGTTCTTCAGTCGTCGCGAACTGCGCGCTGTTGTTAGCGGCAATCTGCTCTGGCGTCCTATTGTCATAGGCCGTCCCCGTTTTGGTCGTGTCGTAATTTGTGCTCGCCGCTGCGGTAGTCTGTGACGAACGGGTCGCGAGCGATCCGATTCCGGCCCCGACGATCGCACCGACTAGCGTCAAAGCAAGCAGCATCTTTTTGGTTACTAACATGATGGAATCTCCTTTGCCTCGTTTCGAGCTGGTTCTACTGATGATTCGCGCTCAATTGGCGGCAACCTGCGTTCCCTTGCAACCTTATCTCGCGAAGATTTTGCTTCGGGATTTCAAACCCGCATGATTTTTACGATAACTCGAACGCTCGCAAGAAAATCACAAGATGCCGAGGCGCTGGCGGAGGATCAAAAGTTTATCGGATGAAGAAGTGAAGAACGATATGGACTGACGGACATCCCATATCATCACTGCGGTTTGTTGAGTGCTGCGTGTGCTTGAGCCCCCGGCCGATGGGCCTTCTTCATGCATCGCTCAAAAGGTTGTTCCGTCGAAGGCGCGCGGATTTCCCATGCGCTCGTCTGCCAATTGTCGGACACGCGCGCCTGAGGGAGCCAGTCCGGCAGTTGCATTAAAAGATATCGCGACAAAACCCGTGTGTAAGGCTCATAGAGCGCGCGCAACTCTTCGAGGGTCTTCTCATCCTCGGCGTCATTACTTAACAGGACGTCGCGCGCGGCCAAGTGCGATCGCAGGTCGTTCAATTGCTGCGACGACATCCGCGCGCCGTCATGTTGCAAAGGAGATGTGTTGAAGACTTGCGAGATATCTACCAGCGCGTGCCGCGCCATTTTGAAGGTGAGCTGTGCCTGCCACTTCGGCAAACCATCAATACCGACCATCACTAAACTGCACGTATCCAGGACTGTGCTGAGTGCAGCCAACCACGATTGATTGTCATGTTGCGATCGAAAGAAACAAAGCACCGGATACGAGAGATGGCTTTCCATTAAGTCAGCCGCCCACATCTCCCAGTCGCGCAGCCATGCGTCAAGACTAGCCATTGCTTGCGCTTCCTGATGTCGGCGCAAAAGTTCCACGGCCGTCGGCGGTGTGCCGGCGCGCGCATCGAGCATCGAGATGTTGACTTCGCGACGAGAGAAGGCCTGATAAAGGATCGGCAAGTATCCGATGACGAGCGCTAACATGCCCAAGCCGATGCTTGCTTCGATGACGGTCAAAGCGCGGGCGGCGTGGCCAATCGGCGCAATATCTCCCAGACCGAGAGTGAAAAATGTCGTGCCGCTGTAATAAAGATTCGTGAGTAAACTGGCAGGCTCGCCATTCGCCGTCAACCGGGATTTCACCGCCCAATGCAGCAACGCAAAACCGACTATTACGCTGAACGCCCAAACGGTCAATAACGCGAGCAGCGAAATCGGGCCGTAAATTCCGAGGAAGGTTTCTCGCCGCTTCTTCTTGCCGATTAAGGTTGAGACTGCTCGCCAGGGACGCCAGGTGAAGCGATAAAAGAGACGCGTGATACGGACACGTCGCGTGACTCTGCGCGGTAAAACGATCGTTTCAAACACATCCCAGAGAATTCCGACAATCAGAAGGACGCCGAAGATTCCGATTAACAGAGTCATGATCTTTATATCATCTATGTATCGAAGCCCGACCGCCAGGGAGGGCACGTTTCCCAAATTGCCACGGTCCGCTTCTGACACAAACTGAAAGACCGGAGCAGACTTCTCAATCTGCTCCGGTCTCTCAATTAATGAAGCTGCCGGCTTTACACTGCCCGCTTGTCGCGCAACAGCTCGATGGCTTTCTTAAGTTGAATATCATCCGGTTGCACTTTCGGCGCGATGGGCTCTGACGGAGCGCCGGACTTGGTCTGGTTCGGCTTCTCCTCATCAGGAGTTGTTAGATCTTCGACATCGGCTGCCTCAGTCGTATCAGGTTTCTTTACCTCGACTGTCGGCGCGATACCGGAGTGATTTCGATCCTCACCCAGGAACGGCCTGCCGCTGCCCGAAGCCCACTTCACGGTGGTTAGCAGCAATCCATCGCCATCACGCAGTGTGAACAATTCCTGTTCGGCGCCCGCGCCAAAGCTCTTCTCGCCAACCACGTCGCCGCGTTTCGTTTCTGCAAACGCCGAAGCGACAACCTCAGCAGCGCCGGCAGTACCGTTATCAATCAGCACGACCGCCGGCCCGTTGAAGAGCGCCAGCTTCGGATCGGCGTCGAACGATTTCAAAACCTTCTGTTCGCGTCCTACGGTCCTCGCAATAGCGCCGTCGCGAATAAAGTAATTGGCGACCGTAACGCCTTCCTGAATCTCACCACCGGCAACGCTGCGCAAATCAACCACGATCTTTTGCGCGCCTTGCTTCATCAAATCCTGCAACTTCGCTTTGGCGTCGGCAGCTTCACCGTTATCGAGGCTGTTGATTCTGAGTACGCCGATGCGACCCTGCTCCATGTGCGCCTCAGCCGCAGGCGCGCGAAACGTGCCGCGCTTAACGGTCAGCGTCAACGGACGAGGGGCGCGCAGGACGCGCAGCTTGACCTCGCTGCCGGGAGCGCCATTTAGCAACTGACGCGCGTCGTAGAGCGAGATGTCGCGCGTCGCCTTGCCGTCGATGTATTCGATCACGTCGCCGGCGCGCAAGCCGGCTTGATCGGCGGGCGATCCCTTCACGGGAGCCACGACATACAAGAAGGACTGCGCCTGCGAAAGTTCCGCGCCGATTCCCACCTGATTGCTTTTTGCGCCCGCGCGATAATCTTTCACTTGATCCGGCGTAAGGTAAGTTGAATAGGGATCGAGTCCATAAGCCAGGCCGCGTAAAGCGCCCGCGCGGACCTTCTCCATGTTCGGCTCGTCAACGTAGTCGTTTTGAATATGCCCGAGCACGCTTTCGAAAATCTTCTGTTGCGCGTTCGGATCGTTGGCCGGTTGTTGCGCCCGCGTCGCCAGCCACGCGCCCGCGATCGCGTACATTGCGAGCGTCGCCGACATCACAATCACGAGAAATTTGGTTTTGAATGACATCAGTTAATCCTCAGAATCAAAACGGGACGACTGCTCCAATCTATCGTCAACTTAGAGCATCAGCCGATCCCCTGTATATTAGCCTCTGCTTTGATGCAGGCGCAAGCAGCATGTCGCCTGCAAAATTCATCCTAAAAACTTGTCGAGTGCTTCAAGAGACCGCGCGGACGACCTGCGCCAGATTGAATCTGGACGCCTGTTGGCGCTCGACCTCGGCGCCAAGCGCGTCGGCGTCGCCGTTACGGACGAATTGCAAATCACAGTGACACCGCTTGCGCCTCTGGAGCGGCGCAATTGGAAACACTTCTTGCAACGAGTCGTCAACATTATCGAGAGCTATGATGCGCGAGCGTTAATTATCGGTTTGCCCCTGAATATGGACGGAACGAAAGGCCCTGCCGCCGCGGACGCCGTTCGGATTGCCGAGAACTTTCGCAAATCGTTGCGCGTGCCAGTCTTCTTGCAGGATGAGAGATTGACCAGCATCGCCGCGGAGACGGAGCTGCGGGCGCGAGGCGCTGATTCGAAAGAGATTGAGCGCCGAATTGACAGCGCATCCGCGGCGATTATTTTGCGCGACTATCTGGCCCGCGGCGATCAATAACGGCGGGGTCCGGTCACAGAGAATGCCAATTAAGAAACGCACGCGACGTCTGCTCCTCCTAATCCTAATTGTTCTGATTGCGGCCCCGGCCGGTTCTGCGGTCTGGCTGTACCGCGAAATGCACGCGCCCGCAACTCACGCGATGGCGAATGAATACATTGAAATTCCAAAGCGATCTACACCTGAAGGCATCGCCGACAAACTTGTCGCCGACGGTGTGCTGCGTCGCAAATGGCCGTTCCTGCTTTATGTGAAACTGACCGGCAGCGCCAAGCTGATCAAAGCCGGTGAGTATCGCTTCCCTTCTCCGATCAAGCCGCTCAGTGTCTTGAAGAAGTTAGAAGAAGGCGAGCAGCGCCTCAGCCGCTTCACGGTAATTGAAGGATGGACACACTGGGACATCGCGGATGCTATGACCCACATGCCTGAATTGAATCTTGCCGACAAAGACGCGGCGCTGAGACTGATGAGCGACACCAGCGCCATTCGCGATCTCGATCCCGATGCAGACAATTTGGAAGGATATTTATTTCCGGCAACCTACAGCTACCCGCCGGACACCAAAGCCGAGGCCGTGATAGCTGGAATGGTGAAACGTTTTCATCAGGAGTGGACCGCGGAACGGGCCGAGAAAGCGCGTGCTCTAGGTATGACGCCGCGACAGATTGTCATCATCGCGTCGCTGATCGAAACGGAAGCGAAACTCAAAGACGATCGACCGCTGGTCGCTTCGGTTATCTACAATCGCCTGCACAAAAACGTGCCGCTGGGCATCGATTCGACGATTGTTTATGCCTCGAAGCTCGCCGGCAAGTGGCGCGACGATGGCAAAGTTTACCTGAGCGATGTGAATCGACGCTCCCCTTACAACACACGCATCTTTTCCGGTTTACCTCCTGGCCCAGTCGGGAATCCGGGCGAGAGTTCGCTCGATGCAGCGCTAAATCCGGCGCAGACTGATTACCTCTATTATGTCCGCGACCCGGCGCGCGACGACGGCGCTCACAACTTCTACAACAACTCCGCCGACTTCGAAAAAGGCGTGCGGGCACTGCGCGAGTGGGAGGCGAAGCAGGTGCGCTAACGCAAGCGTCGCGAAACTCGAATCGTTGTGAGGCAATGTCCTTGTCTTTCGAGATCAATCGGACTATGCTCGAAACGTCCCCGGCCTGTTTCTCTCGTTCGATGAGGAATTGAATCATGAAATGCTCGCTTTATCTCTTGGCACCGATAGTTCTGTTGGCGGGGTCGACAGGGGTCTTCGCTCAGGGCGGCAAAGGTGTCGATACACAGGGCCAACGCATCACCGACAACGGTTCGAACAAGGCGCCGGCGAACAACGGATCGAAGCAGGACGAAGGCACGCGCGGGTCGGGAATAAATTTCGGTAAAGGCAAGACGCACGAACGCGCTATGATCCCGAATCCTTATCGGCTCACCGCCCGGCGCGACGTGATAATTAAAGCGGTCGCCGAGGTGATGCGCGATCGGAAATTAATTCTCGACGAAGGCTCGTCGAAATCTGACGACGGTATTTTGGTTACGCAGCCGTACACCTTCATCAAGGGCGCGGTCGTCACCGGACCGGAACTCAATCGCTACGCTAGTATCGTTACCACCGATACGCGCAATTGGACGCGCGGCCGCTACACAATCACCGTCGAAGTGCAGCCGATAGATGGCATGAGCGCCAACGTATCCGTGAATGCGAAGATCGAAGGACGAATCGACGGCGCCACAGGCGCGGAATGGATTAGCCTGCCAAGCAGTGGCGAAGCCGAACAGGAATTTCTCGACGCGCTGATTCAAAATGTTACCGGCGCGTCGCCTTCGACATCCAACAATAATCGTGTTCGGGACATCAATATCAAAGGATCGATTGTGGTGGCAGACACCGGCACAAAACGGGTCAGCGTGGACGCCACTCCCAACTCAGTAATAATCAATGCAAACCCTAAATCAACTCGAAACTGAACCACTCCCGATTGAAGAAGAAGAGCGTCGGTATATGCGCCGATTGCTCGTCGGCACCCTCTGCGCGCTCATCCTAACCGGCAGCGTTTTCGGCGGTTACGTGTATTTGCGCAAGCGGCATGAACGTCAGGTAGCCGCAGCCGTCGCCGCCGAGAAGATCGAAAAAGAAAAGCCCAAGGTTGAAGTCGCAGTTGACGAGGCGCGAACGGAAGGCAAGAAGAGCATCCTCAGCGGCACCCTTCACAACATCTCCGGTGAAACGCTGCACAATGTAGCGGTCGAGCTGCAATTGCGACGACGCACCGGCGGCACGAGCGAAGCACGCGTGGTCGTTCCGGAGTTAACTGAACTGGCTCCAGATGCTAAGACGACCTATCGCGTCGAGTTGCCCGTCCAGGATTACGGTTCGGCAACATTAGCGCGCATTCTCACCGGAGACCCGCATCTGGCGATCGCGTTCAAAGGATTGCCCGGCGCTGAAAGGCCTCCGCTGCCGCCCGTACCCGCCGGCAAGACAATCGTAGTTCCACGGCCGGCGCCAAAGGACGGCGAGATAATTAATACCGAACAAACCGCCGGCAAAGTTCCATAGGAAGCGAATCGTCAACAAGAGCCAGCACGATCGTGGCTTAGCTCCGACCGCCCTGGGAAAATATTTCTTGATTCAGCCAACTCCTCTCTAGTTTGTGCCGTCACAGCAAAGTATCAATCTTGAGCGCAGGCCCGCGTTGAGTTACGATTCCATCCGCGCAAAGTTTACAATGCGATTTGCCTCGACAGTTTTTCGCTCCACCGCCCTGAAGCGGCGCGTCTTTGCGGTCATCCTGATGTTCACGTTTGTCGTGATCGCTTATAGCCAAGCACCGAAATCGAACCTACCTCCGCCGTCAGATCCAACACTGAGGGATTCCAACAAAGAAGAATCGAAAGACGATCCGCGATTCGGTTCACCCGAGGCGGAGATGCGCAGCAAGCTGGAAATCAAGGATGAAAAGAAGAAATACGACGAGCATGTTGCGCGCGCTAAAGAGGCATCGCAACTCGCTGCGCAGATTTCTACCAGCTACCAAACGCACAATAGTTTTTTATCTGACGATCAGAAACGCCTGGAGCGGTTGGAGAAATTGACCAAGCGAATTCGCAACGATGCGGGCGGCGAAAATAGCGATGACCAGTCCGAGCTGAAAGATGTTCCCGCCGGCATGGATAAGACTTTACAAAAGATTTCAGACATGGCCAACGAACTCGAAAAGCTGGTCGAGAACACGCCACGCAACGTTGTCTCGGCTGCAGTCATCGACCAAGCAAACAAGTTGCTCTGCATCATCCAACATATCCGCGGCAGCCGTTGAGTTATGGGCCACCATCCCGTCGCAACTCTCAAGACACCTCTTCTTGTTGTCCTCAGCGTCTTCATCGTCAGCGCATTGGCCAGCGGTCTTAATCATTTCGGCGGAGCTATTGCTGGCTCGAAACGCGTCGGGCAATCGGGTTCCCAGGATCAGGACGACGTGATCAAGGTCCGCACCGATCTAGTCGTCGTCAATGTCACGGTGCTCGACAAGGACGGAAAGTTCGTGCCTCATCTGAAGCGAACCGACTTCCGAATTTTCGAAGACGGCGACGAACAGAAAATTAGTACGTTCACGGCGGAGGAGACGCCGTTTGCGGCAGCGGTACTCTTGGATACCTCAGGCAGCATGGAGTCGCGGCTAACGCTGGGACGCGGCGCCGCGATTCATTTTCTCGACGGGTTGCGCGACGAAGACGTCGCGGCGATTTACAATTTCGATTCCAAGGTCGAACAGATTCAGGATTTCTCCCCCGGGCGCGATTTGCCCGCGAAAGCCTTTGGGCTGAGAACGAAAAATCAAACCGCGCTGAACGACGCAGTATTACAAGCAGCGGTAGATCTGGGAAAACGTGAGGAGAAGCGGCGGGCGATCGTGGTCCTTTCTGATGGCGGCGAAAACTTCAGTCGCGCCAGTTCAGACAAGGCGCTCGAGCGCGCGCTCCAAGCCGGCGCCACGATTTACGCGGTTAATATGGGCGAGCAGGGTCCTGGACGTGATTTGATGGCTTCCGGGATTCTGAAGAATTTTGCCTTGAAGAGTGGCGGACGATACATCGATTCACCCGGCGGACAGGCTTTGCGCGATGCTTTCGCTGAGATTGCCGAAGAGCTGGGCCATCAATACACCATCGCTTATCGTCCTACCAATCACGCTCACGACGGCAAGTGGCGCGCAATAGACGTGAAGCTCGCACGCGCTGATGTGATTGTAAGAACCCGCAAGGGATACAAAGCACCCAAAGCGTAGAATCAATATCAAGCATTGATAGTTCCTACTCTGGCCGGTCGATACGAACTAATCCGGCGACGGTTTTTCTAAATGCTGGTTTCATTCCGCGAACGTTCGCGGTGCCGTTCGATAGCGAACTCGATGAGATGATCTATCACCGTTGTGAAAGGAATGCCGGTCGCTTCCCACATCTTCGGAAAACCTGAGACATCAGTCAGGCCGGGGAGCGTATTGATCTCGTTGATCAACAGCTCGCCGTTTGGTTTGAGAAAGAAATCAACGCGCGACAGACCCGAGGCGTCGATCG
>DASQYL010000002.1:0-12561 GCA_035639235.1 Pyrinomonadaceae bacterium
CGTCCTGCCTCGACCGCTTTCAAGATCGCTATGATCTGGTTCTCGCTGTATTTGCTCCGCTTCATTCAGGCCTCCTGGGTCGTTCATCCTACCCGGAAACCTCTGCTTTTCAATGGTCCGTTTTTTCGGGGTACTTACAGAGACAGCGACCGATTCCGATTTCGATTTATTTCTGACGCAGATCGCTTTTGATCTTTTCCGCTACGCCTCGCCAGTGCGCTTCGTAAGCCTTTTGCTACCGCCTCCATCGCTTTATCCCGGTTGGGCCAAGAAGTAATTGGCCGTGCCTGTGGGGGTAAGGCTTGAAGTCTGCCAATTGGAAATGATTGCCAATCGCAAGGACGTAGGATTATTGGAACAACGACCGCGGTACCGCTGTCATGACGAGCTAGAGCTCTTTGCATCTCAATTCCATAGCAGAAAGTTGACGCAAAAAAGTCAGGACTTATGAGAAGCAATATGACTTCGCTCGTATCCAAGCGATGCTCAATTTCATCTCGCCATTCCTCACCAGCGGATATCTCGGCATCATGCCAAGTGGTAATTAGGCCTTCGCGTTGCATCGGGCTAAGGTGAGTCAGCAGAAGGTTCTTCAGTAGCTCGTCCCGATGAGCATAAGAACAGAAGATCCCAACAGGTGAGAAATCAATCTGTTCAGAACTGTTCATTGAGAATTCGTTAAGCTCAAATCACGCTAATGCGTCGCATGCTTATTAGTAAGTGTGTGTTTCCTTTGACGCATGATAATACCGAGGGTAAGGCATTAGCTAACGAAATGAATTGTGGGTAGTGGTACATTTTGGTTCAAAATGTACCACTACCGAATTGTGTCAGGGCCTAGTCTGCCGCCCAGCAGATTAGAGACTTCGGCGGACTTGTCGTGAACGGCTAACTATGAGAAAGGATATCAATAACTATGGTGCGGATATCACTAACTATGAGAACTGAGATGATCACAGTCGCGAATAGGTCAGGCCGGTTTGACCTTGATATTTGCCACCACGATCTTCGTAAGAAGTGTCACAATTTTCGTCTGACTCAAAGAACAGAACCTGGCCGATACCTTCATTCACATAGACGCGCAGCGGAAGATCCGCGAGGTTTCCCAGTTCAATAACCAGCCGTCCAATCCATCCTGCTTCCAGTGGCGTGGTGTTGACCGCGAGTCCGGCACGCGCGTAGGTGCTCTTGCCCATGCAGATGCCGGTGACGTTGCGCGGCATGCGAAACGTTTCGACAGAGACGCCAAGCGCATAAGAGTGCGGCGGCATCAGGTAATATTTCGATCCATCATCGGTTGATCTCAACGGTGGTTCGACCAAAGAGTCTTCGTCAAAGTGTTTTGGATCGATCTCGCGGCCGTGGATTGGCGAGAAGACGCGAAAGCCATCATCAGCGAGGCGCATATCATAGCCGTAACTCGACGCACCGGCTGATATGATTCGCCGTCCCTCAATCTGCCGCACAAGTTGAGATTCGAATGGACTTATTAGTTGCGCCTCTTCGCACATGCGGCGAATCCAGCGATCCGATTTGACTGTCATAATGTTTCCCGTCAGAACCACCTGCGCGCGCGGGTGGGTAATCGTGATAAGAGCGCGTCAGCATATGAAATTTACGGGGCGGCGGCAAGCGTGTCAGAAGCCGACCGTGAGGGAGAGCTCGTTGCGGAACCTGCCTCCCTCACGGTCGGGCTGCTGACAGAGCTTTGCAATTATCAATTTTCAATTTAGTTTCTTTCCATGCAGCTAATAGTCCTCGGCTCCGGCACTTCGGTCTTTCACGCGCAACGCGCTGCCGCCGGATTTTGGCTGCAGACTGAACTTGGATCGATCCTGCTCGATTGCAGCGCCGACGCGCCGCATCGCATGGCGCAGGAGAATTTGGATTGGTCCAACCTCGATACGATTTGGATCAGCCACTTACATCTCGATCACTGCGCGGGTCTGGCTCCATTTCTGTTTGGTCTCAAGTGGGCGAAAGATATCGACAAAAGATCGAAACCTCTGAGGATTGTCGGCTGCGTTGGGATTCGCAAATTGCTGGAAGCAATCGATGCGAGCCATCATTACAAGCTTTTCGAACAGCTGTTCGAAATTGAGATTGAAGAGGTAGAGAGTACGCGCGAAGCGCGAAGTGTTCAATTGCTTGGCGGGCTGCAAGCGAAAACAATCTCGACGCCGCATCGCCATGAAAGTCTGGCGCTTCGAATCACGGATTCAGCAGGCGTGACAGTCGTTTATACTTCCGACACCGGCTTTTCGGAAGCTGTCGCCGGATTCGCTCACGACGCTGACCTGCTGATACTTGAGTGCTCGTTTTATCAAAACAAACCTACGCCCAAACATCTCGAACTCGGCGATGCGATGAGCATAGCGCAACTCGCGCGCCCTAAAAAATTACTGCTCACACACCTCTATGCTCAATGGGATGACGTCGATCTGGAGGCAGAGACAACGAAATTATGGCCCGGAGAAACGATCGCGGCGCGCGATGGTTTGAAGTTAGAAGTCGGTTAACAATCCGACGAGGCAGAAGCTATGATCCAAAACGATGCCGGTATTCGTCTGAGTTGATAAACGCCTTAACCATCTCAGCAGTAAGATAGTTGCCATTGAATTGGTTCAGCTTCTGTAGCCAGAAATCGTAACCGCTGTAGTCCGTGTCAGGGGCGTCGTTTGGATTGCGCCGCAGATAACCAAAGTACTGCATCAAAACAAAGGCGCGATTGAATTCGGCGGTTGTAGTATTTGAATTCTCGGCGATGGCTCGCAGAACCTGTGCGCGTGTCGTTGCGCCACTGCTCAGGTCACCTATCAGCTGGTTTCCGATCAGTGGGCGTAAGCGGATTGCCCGCGTTACTGTTCAGCGCGTCGACAAATTGCGCCGCAGTCATGCTTGCCGGCAGCGCGGTCGTGAAGCGTTGACGCTGGACGAATGCAGCCGTGAAAGCGTTTTTGTTGTCTTCGAGTTGTTGCTGCCAACTCCCTGCGCAATTTGTCTCGTATCGGCAATGAATTCATTCAATCGAACTCCGGGTACCATGAGTGTCCCGCTAAAGGATGATGTGGCAGACGCATCGCCATAAGCAGTTTTGTAAATTCGCTCGACCAAATAGCCGGTCTGCTGGAATTCGATCGACAAGAAGAACGCGGCCGAGACATTTACGCGGCTGGCGATGAGGCAAGACGGGTCGCTGCCACAAGGTGCGATGTTGCCGGTCCAGAAATTCCAGCCGGCTTGATCCGGTTCGCGATTGAGGAAATCGAGATAGTGTTGGCGTACGAAGAACTGAGCATCATCGATTAGGTTACTATTCGTTTGCGGAGGGTCCGATATCTTCGCCACGAAGCCGTCGACATTCGTATACGGACGAACTGGCGATCCCCAACTCGCATCGCTCTCGCCAGCTACATAAATCTGTCCATTACTGCACGTGACCGCGTTTGCCTGATCGTAAGACGTACCTCCCAGGAACATGCTCCAAACCAAATTTCCATTTGGATCGAGCTTCGCGACGAACGCGTCGTCGGCGCCACCAGCGAAAGATCGAATCGGTGATCCCCACGCCGCATCGCTTCGTCCGGCCACGTACGAGTTGCCGAGCGGATCAACTGTCAACGCGAACCCGAAATCGAGTGCGTTGCCGCCGAGGAAGGTATTCCAAACTCGCTTTCCGGTTGGATCGAGTTTTGCAACGAACGCATCTTCACCGCCACCAGTGTGCGGTCGTACTGGCGATCCCCAACTCGCAGCACTAATGCCCGACACATAAACATTTCCGAGCGCATCTAAAGCCACACCGTAGCCAAAGTCATAACCCGTGCCGCCGAGAAAGGTATTCCACTTAAGCTTGCCGTTCGCGTCGAGCTTCGCGACGAAGGCTTCCGAGTCACCGCTACAGCCATTGATCGGAGTACCCCATCCACATCCACCGCCACCGGCTGCATAGACATTTCCGGCGCCGTCGAGCGCCAACGCAAACGCTCCAGTGCTGCCAAGAAAGCTGTTCCATATGAGACTTCCATTTGCATCAAGCTTCGCGATGAAGCTACCGAAGCCGGCGACAGTAACCGGTGAACCCCACGTCCCTGGACTCTCTCCGCCGACGTACACCGATCCCGCGTCGTCAACTGCGATGGCCCGGCCATAATCAAAATCCGTCATGGTACCCGGCCCGCCCAGAAATGTGTTCCAAATCAAATGACCGGTTGCGTCGACCTTCGCCGCCCACGCATCGTAGCCGCCACTGAAGCCTCGCACCGGCGATCCCCAACTGGCACTGCTCCAACCGACGACGTAGATGTTGCCGCTGGAATCAACCGTTACGCCCGTCGCTTCGTCGCTGCTGCTGCCTCCGAGGAAGGTGTTCCAAATCAGATTTCCATTCGCGTCCAATTTTGCGACGAAGCCATCGTCACCGTTCGTGAACGCACGTACGGGCGCTCCCCATGACACGTTGCTGTCCCCGGCTACGTATACATTGCCACTCTTATCTGCAGCTATCCCCGAGGTGCTCTCAAATATTGAGAGGCCACCCACAAAAGTATTCCAGACGAGGGTGGTGTTCGTCGGCGTCGGCGTCGTTTGTTGATCTGGTGAACGAGCGGAGACGTATGCGCCCGTTATGAGTTGGCTAAACCCGATTACTAGTGGAAGGATTTTACTGCGCATGCTGGAGACTTTCCTGACGATTAAGAGATCGTTCCTGTCCTTGAGCAATAAGCGTGCCTGCTACTTGTTAACGGCAAGAGGATATGACACAGCTCTAATAGCGGCAAGAGTCCGGCCAACATCATTTCAAATGGAAAGCCAGCTTTCAACTCTTCAATGAAGAAGGGATTTATTCATGGACGGTGATGAATATCGCGCAAGCTCCTCGCGCGTTCTGACGATCGATTAAACACAGTCGCGGTGCTTTGTTTGACAGTCATGAAGCGTAGGTGATAACTTCCGCAGCGGTCAGGAATTATCGATCTACAGTTCTTTCAAAGACGTTCAGGTGCCCCGCATAAAAGCGGGGAGAATAGGGAAGCGGGTGAGAATCCCGCGCGGTCGCGCCACTGTGAATGACTTCGCCGAGAACCGGTGAAGCAAAAGCCAGGAGACCTGCCCGAACGTTGCCGCAGCTTTTGAACGCCCGCGAAAAGGTGTTCAGGCCGCAAGGGTATTTCGTTCGAAAGATCCCGTCGCTACCTGTCATTTTCGCGAGCAGGAAGTGACGGGATTTTGAGTTTCGATAACAGTATCCGAATAGCTCACCGTAGTGGAGGAATCATTTCTCATTTGACATTTGACATTTGTCATTTGTCATTTGGAATTGCGACCCTGCTTATTGCCGTTCTCGTGCTCCTGTCGGCGTGTTCGCAGCGGCACAATCAGAAAAATATCTCGACCGCAGCGATTCACGAAGTTACCGACGAAGCCGGACGTCATTTAATCATCCCTGAAAAAATTGATCGCATTGTTTCGCTCGCGCCGAACTTAACTGAAATCGTTTATGCGATTGGCGCCGGCGATCGTCTGGTGGGCGACACGACTTACTGCGATTATCCCGAAGCCGCCCAGCGGGTCGAAAAAGTTGGCGACACGATGAAGCCGAGCATTGAACGGATCATAGCCTTGAAGCCCCAGATCGTTCTTGTTTCCACCGCGTCGCAACTCGAGACCTTCACAAATCAACTCGAGCAACAGCACATCGCGGTTTACGTTACGAACCCGAAAGATCTTGATGGGGTCTTCCAATCGATCATAAACCTGGGTGCGCTGTTTGAGCGGTCTGACCAAGCGGCTAAGTTAGTGCGCGATTTGCAAGCACGGGCGACGGCTACAGAAAACGCCGTCAAGGATGCGAAACGGGTCACGGTCTTCTTTCAACTTTCGGATCAACCGCTGTACACAATCGGACGCGATGCGTTCCAAACCGATTTGATTAGACGCGCCGGCGGCATTTCAGTTACCGCGGATTTGCCCACTGCTTTTCCAACGTTCAATGATGAAGCCGCCCTGGCGAGCAAGCCCGAAACGATCATCCTGCCGGTCACCGCCACCGGCGGGAACTCGACAGTTGCCGCAGCCCTTCAAAATTCTCCGGCAGTTCAGAATAATCGCGTTTACCGAATTAGCGAAGATCATCTTTCGCGACCTGGTCCAAGGTTAGTTGACGGGTTGCAAGAGATGGCGCGTGACCTTCATCCGGAGGCGTTCGAATGACTGCGACTTCGCACTCGACGCTGCCTCGTACGCTGCTGGTCTGCACAGTCCTAGCCGCCTTTTTGATTGCCGTTGTTGTAATCGCGTCGCTCGTCGGCAGCCAGCGGTTGCCATTCAGCGCATCGCTATGCGCGCTCACCGGATCTTCGAACTGCGGTCTCTCGGATGAACAGCGCGCGATTCTTTTCGATCTTCGTTTGCCGCGGATTGTGCTGGCGGGCGTCGTCGGAATTTGTCTCGCGAGTGCTGGTGCTGCATATCAAGCATTACTGCGCAACCCTTTGGCCGAGCCATATTTACTTGGCGTTTCGAATGGAGCCGCGGTGGGGACGATGCTCGCCCTGGTCTTCTTCGCGAGATTTGAATGGAGCCGGCCAGTGCTCGCGTTTGGCGGCGCATTGCTTGCCTCGTCGATCGTGTATCAGCTTGCGCGGGGACGTGCGGGCGCGACCCCGGATCGCTTGATACTTGCCGGCGTGATCGTCACGACGTTTCTTTCTTCGGCGATCGTCTTCATCACTACTTTGATGGATGCGACGCGCGTGCGCTCGTTCACTTTCTGGTTGCTCGGCGATTTGTCCGGCACGACCGGCAGTCTTTTGATCGTCACGCTGGTGGCCGTCGCTGTAGGTTTGATCGCATTGGTGTTGAATGCTCGCTCGCTCAACCTGATGATGCTCGGTGAGCGCGATGCTTTCGATCTGGGCGTCGAAGTCGGACGCGTGCGTCTGATCGTTTTCATCGCCGCGAGTTTGTTAGTTGGTGCGTCAGTCGCGTCGAGTGGCTCAGTTGGTTACGTAGGTCTGGTGGTGCCGCACCTGGTGCGGCTTTCGTTCGGCAGCGACAACCGTCTGGTAATTATTGCGTCGGCCATCGCCGGAGCCGCCTTTGTGATCGTCGCCGACACGATCGCGCGCACGATCATCGCGCCGCGCGAACTGCCGGTCGGCGCGATCACGGCGCTGGTTGGCGCGCCGCTGTTCATCTACTTATTGCGCAGAGGATCGTCATGACAAAGAAGAAAACCATCTTAAGTTGGAGCAGCGGCAAAGACAGCGCCTGGTCGCTCCACCTCTTACGTCGAGATCCTGACTTGGAAGTCGTAGGATTGATCACAACAGTCAATCAACGGTATCAGCGCGTGGCGATTCATGCCGTCCGGTTCGAGTTGTTGCAGCGACAGGCTGAGGCAGCCGGCCTGCCATTGCACATCGTCGATCTGCCCTCGCCCTGTACGAATGAGCAGTACGAAGCGGCATTAGGAAAATTTGTCGAGTGGGCGCAGCAAGCCGGAATCGAATGCTTAGCCTTCGGCGATCTGTTTCTTGAGGACATCAAGGAATACCGAGCGGCGAAATTAGCGGGCACTGGAATTGCGCCGCTACATCCGCTCTGGCAATTGCCGACCGCCGAACTGGCGAATGAAATGATTGCGGCGGGTTTGCGCGCCATCATCACTTCGGTCGACCCGCGACAGTTGCCGGCGAGCTTTGCCGGTCGTGAATTCAATCAACAGTTTCTGAAAGATCTGCCAGCGGGCGTCGATCCGTGCGGAGAGCGCGGTGAATTTCACACGTTCGTCTTTGAAGGGCCGATGTTCAGCAAGCCGATCGAGATCGAACCGGGAGAAGTTACAGAACGCGACGGCTTTGTGTATGCCGACGTGTTGCCGGTTGCGCAACAGGCAACCACAGTCTAGCTGGAAACTAACAATGCTCGAAGCGCGCCAAATTACCGTTCATTTCGATGAACGCGCAGCGATCTCTGACGTCTCGCTGCGAGTTGAGCCGGGAAAGATGACTGCGATCATCGGCGCGAATGGCGCCGGTAAATCAACTCTGCTGCGCGCGCTGAATGGCAGCGTGAGCGTCACCGCCGGGGACGTGGCGCTGGACGATCGAGCGATCGGTTTGTATTCGCGCCGGTCGGTGGCGCGTGCTATCGCCGTCGTGGCCCAGGAAGCGGAACTGCGTTTTCCGGTGACCGTCAGCGACTTCGTTTTGGGTGGCCGTTATGCCTGGTCCAACGCGTGGGGCTGGGAGAACGCGCGGGACATCAAAATCGCCGCGGCGGTCATGCGGGAAACGTCGCTCGAAGATTTCGCGCATCGAATGATGACTGAGTTGTCGGGCGGTGAAAGACAAAGGGTCGTCGTGGCGCGCGCACTGGCGACCGAGGCAAAGATTTTTCTGCTTGATGAACCGACAGCAAATCTCGATCTGGCGCATCAGGCGGCGATGCTTTCGCTGATTCGCGCGCGCTGCGATCGAGGCGACACGGCGGCGGTAGTAGTAACTCATGATCTGAATCTCGCGGCTGAATTCTCAAATCAGATCATGTTGTTGCGCGAAGGACGAACAGTTGCGATGGGGACTCCGCGCGACGTGCTGACACCCGATCTGCTGCAAGCCGTTTTCGAACTGCGCGTGCTGATCGATGAGCACCCGGTTTCCGGCGCGCCGCGAATTACACCGGTCCACGAAAGGTAGGCCTTTTAGAGGTGGACGTTTCGGTTCGCATTGATGCGTCGGCGGGTGACGCCCGGCTCTAAACCTTGACAGTGTTTAATCTGACGGTTACTCAATGAGGGGGAAGGATGAGAAATATCGCGTTGATAATGATAGTGCTCTGCCTCGGAGTCAGCGTTCGCGCACAGAGCGGTACGGAGATTCATGGCCGGGTGACCGATTTACGCAACTCCAGCGTGGCGGAAGCGGAGGTGACCTTGAGTGCGCGCTCGGGCACGCAGTTGCTGGCAGCCACCGATAGCAACGGCGCTTTTACCTTCAAAGCGATTGCGCCCGGCGATTACGTCATCGAAGTTCAGGCCAAGGGGTTCGCGGTATTTACTTCGAGGCTCTTACACGTCGGCCGCGGGCAATCGTTGACGAATGACATTCAGCTTTCAGTGCAAGCGGTGAACGCGAGTGTCGTCGTCACGGCGACGGGCACGGCCCAAACGACGGATGAAATTTCCAAGGCGGTCAGCGTCCTCAGCGATCAAGCAATCGAATCAAAGCGCGAACTGACGCTCTCCGAAAGCTTGCGCGGTCTGCCCGGTGTGCGCGTGCAGCAACAAGGTTCTTATGGCGCGTTGACGACGATCAGACTGCGCGGACAACGAACGCTGGACACCGCATTTCTGCTCGACGGACTGCGCGTGCGCGATGCGTCGGACATCAACGGCTCGGCTGTTCCTTTGATCGCCGATCTCTTGCCGGTTGATTTGGACCGTGTTGAGATGCTGCGCGGCTCGGGATCATCGATCTACGGAACGAATGCGATTGGCGGCGTCCTCAATCTGATTCCTGAAACCGGCCAGGGCCAGGCCAAATTTGAATTTGGGTTCGACGGCGGCAGTCTCGCGTTGTTTCGCGAACGTTTGCGCGGCTCGGGCGGCTTGGGCCGGCGCGTGGGTTACAGTTTCGGAGTTACGCGGATGGATGTCCGGCGCGGTGTTGATAGAAACGATCAATACGGCAACACCGCGGGTGGCGCGCACTGGATCTTCAACGCGACGCCGAAAGTCAGCCTCAGCGCAAACTTTTTGGGCACGATTTCAAATGCGCGGCTCAATGACAGTCCGTTTGCATTGCCGGCAGCATTCACCAGCGGTTTATATCCGAAAGCCGTTGCCGGCCTCACGTTTCAGCCTGACTTCAACAATCCGGATCAAGGGCGACGCAATCGCGTCCTGGTTGAGTCCATCAAACTCAGTCACGAGGTGAACGACAATATCTCCTACTCGATCGCTTATCAACATGTCGGCACGCGCCGCAGAAATTACAACGGCAGCCAGATCGATCCGAGGTTCGCTGCCTTCTATCCGTTTGGCGACTTTCCCTTCATGAGCACTAACAACGGCGGCACAGACACAATTGATGCGCGCGCGAATCTAAGATTTGGGAAGCACAATCTGGGAACGGCCGGATTTGAATACGAGCATGAATCGATCTTTCAATCGAACATCCCGCAATTCACGGCTTCCAACAACACGACCGATAGACAGCGGACCCTCGCGTTTTTCGGACAGGATCAGATCTTTCTGCTCGACGATCGCTTGCAGATTTCCCTCGGCGTAAGATCGCAATCATTTAAAATTCGGGCTGCAGATCGTCCGGGTTTTCTTAGCGCGATCGAGCCACAGAATTCAGTCACCGGCGACGGGTCACTCGCGTATTTTATCCGCTCGACGAATACCAAGCTGCGAGCTCACGTCGGTAACGGTTTTCGCGCGCCATCTTTATTTGAGAGATTTGGTGAGGGCACATTCGCACGAATAGGGTTCACGCGGTTTGGTGATCCGACCCTGCGCGCAGAGCGGTCGATCAGCGTTGACGCCGGGTTTGATCAGCGCGTTGCGCGGGACCGCGCTCGCTTTGGAGTCACCTATTTCTATACACGACTCCAACAGGTGATCGCATTTAAGGAGTTCATCGTCCCGCAATTAGTCGTCGGCACCATCCCCGTCAACGATCCCTTGGGCGTCAACCGCTTGAGCGGCTACGTCAATCAGCCCGGCGGCATCTCACGCGGCGTTGAGAGCTATGCGGAGGTGGCGCCCTGGCGCGCTGCGAATCTGCGCGCGTCGTACACCTTCACGAACAGCGATCGTTTTGTTCCCGATGCCGGCACGCAGCCGGAGTACGTGATCCCGAGACATATTTTTGGCCTTGATTTCAGCCAACGATATCGCGCGTTTCAAATTAATTTTGATTTGAATCGGATCGGCGCATATGTGGCGCCAGTTTTCGAAAACAATTTTCCCTTTCGAACCGCGGAACTGACTTTTCCCGGCTATACGAAAGTGGATCTGTTCGGAAGCTACGAACGCAGAGTTTCAGAACGGGTAGTGATGACGCTGTTCGGCGGCGCGGACAATCTGTTCGCGGCAAAGTATTTCGAGAATGGATTTCGTGCGCCGGGACTTACGGCGCGCGCGGGCGTGACCGTGAAAATAAAATAAACCGGCATCGGGTCCCGGCGCCGTTGCCGGGACCAAATGCACAAAAATTCCGCAATTAGCGGCAAAAATTAAGCGTCGCTGCCGCCTAATGCCCCGCCAATCAAAAAGATGACGCCGAGCAGGATGTGAATGATGTGATCCACCTTGCCGAGCATCAGCAGTGTGCCGACATTGAACATGTGATCGGGACCGGCGCCCATGAACCATCCGACAATGCCCAGCAGCAGATAGACAAGGCCGAAGATGATGCAGAAGCCACGTGCGGCGCCTGCCGATCCGGCGAAACCGAAGTACAGGGCGAGCGCTCCCGACACCAGATGAACCAGGTTGTGAGCCGGATTCAAATGCGCTCCTAAAAGGTTCGGCATCAGAAAGCCACAAATTCCGACCAATACAAAAACTACGCCGAGAATCTTGCAAATCGTCTTTGCCATGTTCTTTTGCGTCCTCCTGTGAACTGAAAAGGCCAGCGTTATCGCGCCGGGCGATAACGTCATCGTTATGCGAGTTGATTTCGGAAACGCGCGGATTGTACCTCAAAGTAACAAAATAACAACAAGCTTTTTGGATTAAACGCGCTGATCGTAGTTTTAATCTTCAAAGTACCGGGAGTATAATGCGCTCCTCAAACAGAAATATTTTCAAGGGGGTAGCGACTATGAAGTTCTTCGTCGCCGTCTTTCTTGTCCTGACAATGTACAGCTCGGGGGCTGTGACTTTAGGGCAAAATCCGCCTCGAAGAACGACGCAGACGTCTGTCCCGAAGCCGCAACCGTCGAAGAGCGACACAATCAAGATTTGTCAGGGCGTGCCAATGCCGGACGGTTACGTCGTCGTCGCATATATGACTTCGGCGGCGTGTCCCCACGGCGCGTACTTGTTGAAGAAGCAAGCGGATTACGAGAGTTCTCTGCGAGTAAATGGTAATGCGGAGCCGGCGGCGAACGCGACAAACGCCGTCAAGACGTCAGCCGGCGGCAATAATTCTGATTCGGCAAGCAAGAAAACTTCGAGGCTCAATTCGAAACCGAGTTCGCCGTCAACGGCTTTGAATGCGTCCTCATCTGCGCAATCAACGTCTTCAATTACCCGTGCGCGGCGCGTAACCTCGCCGTCCCAGAGCACGTCGATAGCCCAAAACACTGCGTCAGTTCCGGCTCAAGTTCAAGATACCGATCAATCGCCAGATAACAAAGATGCCGTGTCAGGTCCGCCGACGCTGATCGGTGGGAACCTGGGTCGTCCGCCGGCGCCCCCGACATTAAAGAACGCCGGCGCAGCTTCAGCAGACTCGGCGACTAACTCTAATGATGCTTCATCTGCGCAAACGGAACCCGAAGAAGTAGGCGAGGGCGACGTCGTGAAGGTGAACACCTCGCTCG
>DASQYL010000003.1:0-5799 GCA_035639235.1 Pyrinomonadaceae bacterium
AACAGCACCGTCAAGGGGCTAACTATCAACGGGTTCACAAGCGGCGCAGGCATTAACATCGATTACGTCGCCGACTCGACGCCTTCCAATAATCAGATTCTGAATAACTACATCGGCACCGACGCGGCGGGCGCAGTTGCAGTCGCCAACGGCGGCGCGATTAGCATTCACGGCTTCGGCTCACCGTCCGCGCAGGCGACCAATAACACGATTTCCGGGAACCTGATTTCGGGCAACGGCTCTGGTATTGGACTGTGCGACGCAAACGGTACGGCGATCAGCGGTAACTACATCGGCACGAACGCCGCGGGCGCGAACCTGGGCAACGGAGTTGTGGGCATCACGATGGGTTGCGCGGGAGTGCGCAACACGACCATCAGCGGCAACACGATCGCTTTCAATGCTGGTGATGGAATCCATGACGAGCCCGACTACAACTTCGGCCAGCAGCATTTCAACAACAAGTTCACCCAGAACTCGATCTATGCCAACAGCGGATTGGGCATCAACCTGATTCCGCCCTCGGGCACGGACACCGTCACTCCCAACGACAATCAGGATGCGGACGACGGCGCTAACCACTTGCAGAACTTCCCGGTGATCACCAGCGCCAAGGTGCAGGCTACGAACTACACCGTCAACGGCACGTTGAATACAAACCCGAACAGTTCGGCGGGCTACGTGATCGAATTTTTCAAGAACACTTCGTGCGATAGTTCCGGCAATGGTGAAGGCCAGACCTATCTCGGCTCGGTGACGACCGGCAATACCGATGCAAACGGCGACGTATCGTTTACCTTCAATTCATCGACGCCATTTGCGCGCGATGACATCATCACGGCGACGGCAACCGACAGCAACGGCAACACTTCAGAATTTTCGGCGTGCTTTACGGCGACCGCGGTTTACACGATCACGGCGAGCGCCGGCGCGCATGGCTCGATTGTTCCCTCGGGCGCGGTACTGGTAGATCAGGGTGGCAGTCAGTCGTTCACCATCAGCGCCAACTCCTGCTATCACATCGCCGACGTGTTGGTTGATGGCGTTTCGCAAGGCGCGATTTCGAGTTACACCTTCTCGAACGTGCAGGCCGATCACACGATCGCCGCCAGCTTTGCCGTCGATACTTACATGATCAGTGCGAGCACCGGGTCGCATGGGTCGATCAACCCGTTGGGTGCGGTGTCAGTCAATTGCGGCAGCGATCAATCGTTCAGCATCTCGGCTGATTCGGGTTACCAGATCCAGGATGTCCTGGTCGACGGCGTATCTCAAGGCGCGATTCCGAGCTACACCTTCACCAACGTACAAGCCAATCACACGATCTCGGCATCGTTTGTGGTCACTTGCGGGACGATCACTCTGAGTCCATCGTCATTGCCGGACGGACAAGTCGGCGTCGCCTACAGTCAAACGATTGGTGCTTCGGGCGGAACCGCATCGTACTCGTTCGGTGTCACGGGTGGCTCATTACCCGATGGACTGTCGTTGGCGACTGACGGCACTCTGAGCGGCACGCCGAGCGCCTACGGGACTTTCAATTTCACCGTCACGGCCACCGACGCAAACAACTGCACCGGCAACCAGGGCTATTCGCTCGTCATCGCTCCGCCGGAAACGCTGATCGTCAC
This sequence comes from Pyrinomonadaceae bacterium, assembly GCA_035639235.1. Lineage (GTDB taxonomy): Bacteria > Acidobacteriota > Blastocatellia > Pyrinomonadales > Pyrinomonadaceae > UBA11740. The sequence goes on from DASQYL010000003.1 coordinate 1,632, forward strand.
GAAGACTGCCGATACCAACGGCACTTGTCTCCCGGGCGACTGCAGTTTGCGCGAAGCGATCAACGCGGCGAATTCGAATCCGGATTCGAACACGATTACGTTCGATATTCCCGTCACCGATTCGGGACACGTCTATTACCAGGACGACGGGGTGCCGAATCACGTTACTAACGACGTCAACCACGTTGTGGTCACGACCGCCGCAGACGATTCTTCGTTGCCGGCTGACAAAGACCCCGACTGGGCTCACAGTTGGTGGACGATTAATCCAACCTCTGCGCTGCCGGCGATTACCAGTCCGGTCGAAATCAACGGCTACTCGCAAGCGGGCGCCAGCGCCAACACACAAACCGACAATACTGATGACGCGGTGCTGCGAATTGAACTAAATGGCAGCGGGCTGCCGGCGAACATTCACGGGTTGGTCCTCAATTCGCCGAGCGCGATCGAAGGCCTGGCCATCAATCGTTTCAGCGGCAACGGCATTGGTTTGTTGAATGGGTCCTCTAACGGTTTCTTCTCGTTCAGTTTGGTGTCCGGCAATTTCGTCGGCACTGACATTAGCGGGACCCTGGCGGAGGCGAATGGACTCGCCGGCGTGTACATCACGCAGTCCAGCGGTCAGCAGGTCGGCTGCCAACTCGCAGATGAGCGCAATATCATCTCGGGTAATACCGGCGAGGGCATTTCCATTCTTAGCAGCGGCGGCAACTTTGTTCAGGGCAATCTGATCGGCCTGGCGACGAATGGGACCAGCTTGCTGGGAAATGGCGGCCACGGAATCGAAGTCTACAACTCAGCTTCGAACAACACGATTGGCGCCCCGCCGGGCCAGCAACTAACCACAGCGGCGCGATCGGATCTCAGCAGCAGCCCACAGAGCAGCAGCGGCCGTTTGCGTTGCCAGAGCGGGGGCACGGCAACACAGTCTTTGGTTAAGTCTAATTCGTTCGCGACGAATGACTTCAGCAACAGCCTCTCCGGAGCGAATGTGATTGCGGGCAACGGCGAAGATGGAATTCGAATCAGCAGCCCGGACGATACCGGCAACCTGGTCAGCCAGAACTCGATCTTCTCGAACACCGGACTCGGCATCAATCTGGGAACTGACGGGGTCACCGCGAATAACTTCAATAATCACGTCGGTCCAAATAACTATCAGAACTTCCCCGTAATTACGAGAGCTGTTGCGGATACACAGACGATTACGGGAACGTTGGATGCAACTGGCGGGACGGCCGATTTCACGATCGAGTTCTTCAACAATGGCCCCAACGGTTGTGACAGTTCGGGAAACGGCGAAGGCAAGACCTTCATCGGATCGATCACCACCAGCGGCGGATCGTTCACGGCGACGTTGAACGCTAATTCCTTCGCCGTTGGAGACGTAATCACCGCGACCGCCACCGACGCAAACTTCAACACGTCGGAGTTTTCAGCTTGCGCCACCGCGGTGGCCGCAACGCCGGGAACGCTGCAACTGAGTTCGGCGACCTATCAAGTGAACGAAAACGGCGGCAGCATCGATGTCCACGTCACGCGGACGGGCGGCAGTGACGGCGCGGTGTCGATCGATTACGGCACGGCCCCGAACTCGGCGACCGCGGGCAGCGACTACACGACGGCGAGCGGAACTTTGAACTGGGCTGACGGCGACGCCACCGACAAGATCGTTACCATCACGATTCTCGACGACACGGTTTACGAAAACGACGAGAACTTCTCAATTTCGATTTCGAATCCACGCGGTGGCGCCGCTCTGGGTTCGCCGAGCACGGCCAGCATCGCGATTATCGAAAACGATCCGAAGCCCTCGTTCTCAATCACTCCGGCGGTCAGCCATCTCGAAGGCAATTCGGGAACGACCGCCTTCGACTTTACGGTAACCAAGACCGGAGACACGGCGGTGACCGCAACCGTGCAGGTGGCGACCGCCGACGGCACCGCGTCCGCGCCGAGCGATTACGCGGCAATCAATCCGGCGCAGACTCTAACTTTCGCCGCGAACGAAACCAGCAAGACCGTCACGGTGCTGGTGAACGGCGACACCACGGTCGAACCTGACGAGACGTTCACGGTCAATCTTTCCAACCCAACTGAAGCCGTCATCGCGTCGGGACAGGGAACCGGCACCGGCACCATCCAGAATGACGATTCGGCTTGTCCGCCACCAAGCACGGTTTACGTTGACGACGATTGGGCCAGTGCGACGCCGGGAACGGATCCTGACGGCGCTGGGCCGGCAACGAACTTTGGGTGCGATTCATTTGCGACGATTCAGGGAGGCATCGACGGCGTAGCTTCAGGCGGCACGGTCATTGTTTATGCCGGCACTTACACTCAGTCAATTGGCAGCATCAACTTGAACAAATCTTTGACGTTGGAGGGACCAAATGCAGCGATTAGTCCGAATGGCGGCGCGCGTGTGCCGGAGGCCCTGATCAATGGCTCGGTTGCGACCGTGTTGCGCATCTCGGCTCCGGCCACCACGGTCACGATCGCAGGATTCGAGTTTGACTCGACCGGCGTCATCGACAACTACGATACTGGCCAGAACATCACAATTAACAAGAATGTCTTTTCGAACGGCAGTGGCGGCGGCGCCTTCTACTTCCTGAACGGGCCCGCGCAGTTAACGATCGACGATAACTACCTGCCGAATCCGGTGCAGCCGGACAACGACGCGATATTCGTCGCCGGCAACTGGAACGGCACGACCGGCACAGCCGCGACGATTACCAACAACGTGCTCGTCAATACGCCGAGCGATAGCTGCTCAGGCATAAACTTGAGCAACGTCAGCGGCACGATTTCGGGCAATACCCTCACCAAGCTGCGCTATTACGCCATTCTGCTCGCGAATAATTCCAGCAGCATAACGATTAGCGGTAACGTCTTTGACGGGATGGTTAATCCCGATCCTACTAATGTTCCGACGTGGGGTGCGGGCGTCCGCACTTTTACTCCGGCATTCACCGGTCCCGTCAATATCACAAGTAACACGTTCGTTAATAACTATGTTGGAGTTGGGATTCGCGGAGTGCCTCCGGATCCCGGCGCTAACATCGGCACAAACGTCCACGTTAATTTCAATCGCATTGTCAACAACACTTACGGCATCAGCATGGGCGCCGCCGGGACGCTCGATGCGGAGAACAATTGGTGGGGATGTAACTACGGCCCAGGCGCTGGCGGCGCCGGTTGCACGGGAACACCGAACGGCATTTTCAATAACAGCAGCGGCGGCAGCGGAATCGTCGACGCCGATCCCTGGATCGTGCTGGGCACCAGCGCGTCGCCGGCCACAGTTGCTTCAGGCGGCAACTCAAGCGTAACGGCGGACATGACGCACAACTCTGATAATGCCGCGCCTTCGGGTACGACTTTCATTCCGCCGGTGGGGGTCGCTTTCAGCGCAACCAACGGCACGATGGCGCCGCCTGCCGGGACAACAACCAGTGGCCAAGATAGTTCCACGTTCACTTCGACCAATGGTTCGGACGGGACCGCATGTTCAACCGTTGACGGCCAGCAAGTTTGCACGAACATCACGGTCACCATTCCTTCATTCAGCATCGATAACGTCACCCAGGCAGAAGGAAATAGCGGCACGACGGCTTTCACGTTTACGGTCACCAAGACCGGCGCCAGCGGATTGACCAGTACCGTGCAGTTCGCCACTGCTGATAACACGGCGAAAGTCTCTGACAGCGATTACCAAGCGAATTCCGGAACGCTAACCTTCGGGCCGAGCGATACCTCGATGCGGATCACAGTCCTGGTCAACGGCGACACGAAGCTCGAGCCGGATGAAACGTTCTTCGTCAATCTCTCGAACCCGACGAACGCGACGATCAGTCAGGCACAGGGAATCGGCACGATTCAAAACGATGACAGCGGCCCAACGTTCTCGATTGATAACGTGACGCAGGCCGAAGGAAATGGGCCGGGCACGACGAACTTTACTTTCACCGTGACCAAGACCGGCACGACTGCTGAAAGAAGTCGCGTCGATTTTGCGACGGCGGACGGCACCTCGAACCCGGCAACCGGCGGCGGCGCGTGCGGCGGTTCAGTGGATTACGTTTCACAAACGGGCACGCTGCAATTCCAGCCGGCAGACACCACCAAGACAATCACGATCGGCGTCTGCGGCGATGCCAACTTC
>DASQYL010000004.1:0-3199 GCA_035639235.1 Pyrinomonadaceae bacterium
GCTTGGACCAGTCCATGGGGGAGGTCTCCAATTTTACTTTTATGAATTTTATTGCTTGAGTCGAATGCTGAGGCTCACTCAAGCGATGAAGGCGTCGGGGCGACGCCAAACACAAGAATTACAATACAACATCGTCGCGACATCGTGTGACAAAACTTTTCTTGCAAATTTTTGTCGGCAGGTTTATCTGATTGCAATGCGCTCTAAGCCCGCTAATAGAGCAACTTAGCTATGGCAGGTAAATTTTCCGCGGGTTCTATACCTGCTGAATTACTGGGGTGATGACGGGCCGAGAACCGGTCTTCATTTGAATGAACCGCTTGAGTTCAAGACGCAGATACTCCTTAAGCAGACTCTCGTCGGCAAGTTGAGTCGGCGACGCTTTGGAAAAAGCATCGGCGACCGCAATCTGAGCAGACTTGAGAAATCCGTTCGTGCCGTCGATGCCGCGCACACCGTTGGCGACAATGCTCGGCGATGCTTCCAGCTCGCCGGTCTCGCGATTAATCGTGACGACCAGCGTCACGATGCCTTCGTACGCCATCTTCTTTCGCGCGCGCACCGTTTCATACTCGATCTGTTCAAAGCCGGTTTCGTCGATGAAGGTGCGTTTGATTTCGCGCTGGTCCACGATCGCGGCGCGCTCACCGTCGAGTTCCAGCACGTCGCCGTTTTCAATCAGCACGATGTTCTCTTCGGGAATGCCGAGATGGTTCTTGACGAACTCTTTATGACGAAACAGCATGCGATACTCGCCGTGAATCGGCACTACGAACTTTGGCCGCACGGCTTCAGTCATGATGCGAATGTCTTCCTGTGACGCGTGGCCGCTGACGTGAATCAAACGGCGTCGCTCTTCGATGATATTCGCACCCTTCTTATACAAAAAACCAATGAGCTTTGAGATGGCCCGTTCGTTGCCTGGAATGATGCGCGCCGAGAGCACGACGGTATCGCCTTCTTCAATTGTGATGCCTTTGTACACCTGCGTCGCTAGTTGATAAAGGGCCGCTCGCGGTTCGGCTTGCGAACCCGTCACCAGAAAAACAATTTCATGATCGGCCATCGTCTTCGTGTCGTTGATCGAGACCAACATGCCGTCATGAATATCGAGGTAGCCGAGTCGCTCGGCAATCTCGACATTCTTCTGCATCGATCTTCCGAGCACGCAAACCTTTCGATCGAATTGCTGCGCCACATCGAAAACGATCTGCAACCGATGAATCGATGAGGCAAACGCGGCCACGATGATGCGCCCTGCGGCCTCCGAAAAGATCTCTTCGAACGCGGGAATGACCGCGCGCTCCGACGGCGTGCGGCCCGGCACCGTCGCGTTCGTCGAATCAGAAAGCAGCGCCAGCACGCCTTCCTGTCCGTACCGGCGGAGAGTCCTAAGATCTATCGCCTCGCCAATCACCGGCGTCTCGTCGACCTTGTAATCGCCGGTGTGAATGATCGTCCCAACCGGCGTTTTGATCGCGAGATGAAAACAATCGATTAGCGAATGCGAGGCGCGGATGAATTCGATGGTGAACGATCCAATCGTGACCACATCGCGCGGCTCGACACGATGCAGCAGCACGTCGCCGAGAATCCCGTGCTCGTCCAGCTTGCTCTCAGCCAACCCCAGCGTGAAGTGCGACGCGTAAACCGGCACGTTGATTTTCTTCAGCACATAAGGCAGCGCGCCGATGTGATCTTCGTGCCCGTGCGTGAGAATGATCGCCGTGATGTCCTGCTTGTACTGTTCGAGGATTTCGAAATCGGGAATGCAAACATCGACGCCATAGACGCTCTCTTCCGGGAATCCCATCCCCGCGTCGAGCACCAGCATCTCGTCGCCAAACCGCAGCAAAGTACAGTTCATTCCGAACTCGCCGATACCGCCGAGGGGGATAATTTCAAGGACGTTAGCCACTATTTATTGTTGCTCTACTCTCTGGACGGGACAGCAGTATAACACGGCATTCTGGACTGCTTGAGAATTAGGCGCCATACTCTGCGCGCGCATGGCTGATCTGCTGGTTAATCTATTAAAGCTTCCGCAACTTGAGTCGCTGGCGAGTGAATCGGAAATTAACATTCGTCGCGCGCAGCCCTTCGAGATCACGCCGGTGCGCGAATTCATCAAAGAACATTTCTCGGTTGCCTGGGCGGATGAGATTTCAGTCGGCTTCGCCAATAAGCCTGTGACGGTCTTCATCGCCACGCGTGATCGCCAGGTGATCGGTTTTGCCGGATACGAATGCACGCGGAAAGCCTTCTTTGGTCCGACCGGCGTCGTCGAAAGCGAGGGCGGACATGGAATTGGGAAAGCGTTATTGATTGCGGCGCTGTGGGGACTGCGTGAACTTGGATACGTTTACGGGATCATCGGCGCTGCCGGGCCGGTTGAGTTCTATCAGCAGACCGTCGGCGCGATCGTTATCCCGGACAGCGAACCCGGCATCTACGTTGATTTGTTGAAATCGCGCCGAATGAAATCGCACGATTAGTCGAATGCGCGCTTCGCTCTTAGCCGCGTGCGCCGCTCGTCAGACGCAGAAAGACTTGCTCGAGCGATTCGCGTTGCGGCGCAATCTCGCGGACGCGAAAGCCGGACTGGACCAGCAGCGCGTTGACCTCCGGGAGTTGTTCATCAGCAATCTGCAAATAAAGAGACTGATCGCCGTTCCGGGTGATTGTGAGACGCGGATCTTTCGACAGTAGAGCGAACGCCTCTTCGATCCGGTCCGTCGTTAATTTGATGCGACGGCCCGCCGCCACCAGGTCTTCGACCAATCCCTGATAGAGCAGCTTGCCTTGATCGATAATTGCTACGCGATTACAGACTTGTTCGACCTCGTGCAGCAAATGGCTGGACAAAAGCACCGTCAGCCCCAACTCATCGCGCAAACGCCCGATCAGATTTCTTACTTCCGAGAGCCCCTGCGGATCGAGTCCGTCAGTCGGTTCATCGAGGATAATGAATTCGGGATTGGGCAAGAGCGCCTGCGCGATGCCGAGCCGCTGACGCATGCCGTGTGAATAGCAGCGCACCGGATCGCGCGCGCGCTCGCGCAGGCCAACCAGTTCGAGCACCTCTTCGATCCGCCGGCCGTTCGCTCCGCCGGACATCGCGGCGAGCATTCGCAGGTTCTGCCGGCCCGAAAAATTTTCATAGAACGCCGGCGCTTCGATAATTGCGCCTACTCGCTTC
>DASQYL010000005.1:0-5019 GCA_035639235.1 Pyrinomonadaceae bacterium
AAATCGCCACCAGCAAGACGCCGGGCACGGTGCTCGAATGCAGCTTGAACGGCGAGCACTGGGAGGCTCCGGGCAAACTGGCGAAAGATGGACAGGTCTTCTATCACGTTGTCATCCTTTCCGGCGACGAATCAAATCGAACTATCAACCACGTCCTCATCAACGCGATTGACGGCAGCGTCATCAAGTCTGAGACCGAAACACGCCGGCCCGAAGGCGAGTCAAACGAATTCAGGAATACTACCGAGGGTGGTTGGACCAGGAAGTCGATCGAAGGCGGTGTCTTAAATGCCAAGGCGCTCGCTTTGCCCGTCCCCGGCTATCCCGAGGTTGCTCGTGCTGCGAAAGCCGAAGGCGAGGTGGACGTACGCATCATGATCAATGAAGAAGGAAAAGTGATTGGCGCAGAAGCAATCTCAGGTCATCCGCTCTTGCGCGACGCCGCCGTCAAAGCTGCGCGTGAAGCGAAGTTCGCGCCGACGCGTCTGCAAGGCGAGCCGGTGAGAGTGTCAGGAACGTTGACCTATAACTTCCTGGTTCAATAGTCTCATCTGCTCTTAAGGAGTGCGCGCGGACCCAGACCGCATTGAGTTCAGCCGTCGCAGTTTCGTGTTGCGGCTGACCTGGCGGATGAGCTCCTCCAGGTAAAGGAACGGCGGTCGCAAGACCGCCTTTCTGATTGCGCGAAGACGATGTTTCAGAAAAGCATTTTGCTGGTAACCCGGCAGGTTTCGTGCCGTTAGGCACGAGATATTTATAGAAACGATTGACGCTTCCAAATCACCACATCACAGGGCGCGAGATGCTTTGGCATCTCGCGCCCTGTGATGTGGTGGAAAAAGAGGAATGCTCGGTTGTTCTATAAATATTCAGCCGCTACGCGGCTGGTTGTCTGCTATTTCGATCTCTGGCGTAGGTGAGGCAAGCGCGAATGTCATCTTCGGTGAGTTCCGGATAATCGCTGATGATTTCCTCGTGAGTCATTCCGGCCGCTAACCAATCCAAGACATCGGTCACCGCTATGCGCATGCCTCGAATCGTCGGTCGTCCCCCACGCTTGCCGGGCTCGATGGTGATGATGTGCTGGTAATTCATCTGCTGATATTGTACTGCCGTTTCCGATTTATTGCTGAGCTTTCAAACGTGCAGTCGTAAGCGGAACTGTGGCCTCGATTCTGGCGACCAACTTTTCTTTGAGATCCTGCGCGTCTTTCCAAACAATATGATTGTACTGGCGGGTGTCGAAGTGCGTTGATTCAATATCAGTTTCACGGCATATCCAAATTACGGGAATGCCCAGGCCGAGTGCGAAGCCGGCCTCAAAGTAGACACCCGCTTTGTGCTGAGTAAAGTCGGCGATAACCAGACCACTCTTACGGATGTCCGCGATAATTCTATCGTCGATCTTTTCATTGTATTGGGCTTCGTCAACTCGAATCGGCGCGTAACCTGATTGCTCAATCGCTGGTTTAATCGCGTCGAAGTAAATGGAGCGAAGCGTCTCGTCGAAGGACATCGCCACGAAAGCTTGATTGGTTTTGACGTCGTGTCGTATCAGATCTGAGACATGCTTCCATCCTGCAATCGTGAGTTGACAGGTATATTCGTCACCATTGTTGTTACGATCCATATAACGCAGTTCACTGGCACGATCTATTAAGAAACCGAATTCGCGAGCATGTTTAGCATATGCTATTGAATAGTCTAGTTGCGCAATCAACTTCACAGTTGAATCGTAGCTATCCATGTGCTCGTAGATATAGCGCACTATCCGATCGATCCGTTCGAGGGGCCCGTTTGGCACAACGACTGAAGCAAGGACGTCATCGAAATTGTTAATGACAACGTTAACGCCGCGATCATTAAGCTCGCGAACCGCCCCCGAGATTAAGTGGGACTCATGTGCTTTGCCTGGGTGTAATGCCCGCAGGCAACGCTCAGAAATTGTATATGGCTTACAGACTTTGCAGTTTACGCGGATGCCTGTAACCAATTGCCCAAAGGCGTCGCCGTCGAGTTGGCTATTACAAATGAAACACGTTTGAAAGGCCACAATAGAATCGTTATTGCGAGCAGCCCTCCCTCACGGTCGGGCTTCTAACACTGCGTCATCCGCCACGCGATACTTCTCCTTCTCTTTTTCCTTCTGCAAATAGGGAATCCCTTTCTCCATCCACTCGGGTGCAGGTGCGCCTTTCAAAAAGTGATCGAAGAATTCCTGCATGCGGCGCGTGTAGTCCTTCTGGTTGATGCGTTTGCGGAGGCCGTGCTTCTCGCCGTTGTAGCTGAACATGTAGGCCTCTTTGTTCATGCGGCGCAGGCCGAGATAGAACTCGATGCCCTGGTACCACGGCACCGCGTCGTCTTCGTCGTTATTGATCAGAAGCAAAGGCGTCTGAACTTTGTCGACGTGAAAGATGGGCGAGTTCTCGAGGAAGCGCATTGGGTATTCCCAAAGCGAGCCGCCGATGCGCGACTGTGAATGCTCGTATTGAAACTGTCGTGGTAATCCAGTACCCCAGCGAATGCCGCTGTAGGCGCTGGTCATGTTAGAGACAGCCGCGCCGGCTTCGGCGGCCTGGAAGCGATTCGTTTGCGTCACCATGTAAGCGATTTGATAACCGCCCCAACTGTGACCCTGAATGCCGATGTTGTTCTCATCGACGAACCCTTTGTCGACGACCGACTGCACCGCGGGCAGAACGCACTGCAACGCGTCGCGGCCAGGATAGCCGGTTTTGTAGACGATGTCGGGCATAAAGATCAGATAGCCGTTGCTGACATAATAGGTTGCATTGATCGATGTTCCCGGCGACGGATTTCGGAAGGCGTGAAGTCCCTGCGACAGCCGCTCGTAAATGTAAACGATCATCGGGTACTTCTTCTTCGGATCGAAGTTGTCGGGCTTTAAGAGCAGTCCCTTAAGCGCTACGCCGTCGGTGTTCTTGAAATTGACCAACTCCGCCGTGCCCCAATTGAATTGCGCGCGCTGCGCGTCGCCGTTGCTGATCTTCTTTGGCGCTTTGAAATTCGAATCGGTGATCCAGATGTCCGGGAATTCATCGAAGCGCGATGCGGTGAACATCAGCACGTCGGCGTCTTTGGCTTTGGTCGGATTGTTGTAATCCTTCGCCCCCATGATCAATTTCTCAGGCAAACCGCCGCCGATCCGGTCGCGATAGAAACCTGAATCGCGCGTCTCTTCGTTTTCGGCGTGCAATAGCAGAGGCTTCGTCGCATCGATCGTTCGCTCGCGCGGCTCGAGGCGCACGTAACGAAACTGAATCTTGTCGCGCCGGCCCACGCCGTCGGTCAGATTCTTCGCGCTGCTGCCGTCGGGCGAGACCTGCCAAACATCGAAACGATCGTAAATCAGAACGTCGTGGTCGTCTTTGGTCCAACCGGCGACTCCGTAGGCATTCGGCAGCTCAGGCGTGTCGTTGTCCTCGTTGTAGAAATTCACGCCGAGGTTTTTCGTCAGGTTTACTTTGGCGCCGGTCGCCACGGCATAACTCGTCCAGTCCTTGCCGTCGAAATAAATCGCATACTTGCCGCCGGGCGAGAGCGAAACATTAAAACGCTGCTTTTGGGTCACTGGCTTGCGCGTGCCATCTTCGGCACTCACGAGATAGTAATCAGTCAAACCCGGATCGTAATCGCTTGTCACGCGATAGGCCCGATTGTCAGAACCGACAGCCAAGCGTCCATCAGTTGAAGGCTGGAGGTTCTCCATCTTCTCGTCAGCGAGCTGCACGAATTTCTTTCCCTTCACGTCATAAACGGCGCGATAAGATCGCTGCCGATCCTGTTCGGCACGCACTTTTTGAATCGGCTGAATGTAATCGTCCCTCCAATGCCAGAGATCGACCATGACTTTTTCGTCCGCTGGAATATCATCGTCAACGTTCTTCTCGGGTTCGGGTGGCGGCGCCGCGCCGAGAAACAGATGGCTGCCGTCGAGCGAGAAGCCGAGATTGGCGTTATTACTCACAACGAAATCTTTGCGGAACCCCGGTGAGGAATTCGAAACGATTTCAGTGGCGACTGGTGCGGGAACAGAGGTGGCGTGATTACCCTTAACAGCCGCGCCCTCCCTGACGGTCGGGCTACTGCCCCGATCGGCGACGGGCGTGGCGCTGCCGCGCTCCCACAGATAGATTTTGAATTTCGCTGGCTTCGACGCTTGATCGTCGCGATCGCTGATAAAAGCGAGTTCCGTCTGATCGTCATCCCAGGTCAGCTTTTGATATTTGCCTTTGCCTGAAAGCAGCGATACCGCCGGCACGTCGGTCTGAGGCGTCAAGATATAAACGCCATTCGTCTCTTCACTCTTCGATGAAACCGTGTACGCAATGGTCTTCGCATCTTTGCTGAAATTGAAATCGAGCACGTCAGGAATTGTGCGCTCTGCTCCTGTAGTCATGTTTCGGATGACGAGGTCGGTGCCGTACTCGGTCTTGTTGGAACCACGTGAGGCCGCTCCCGCTCGTTGACCGCGACCCTGTGGACCTTGCGCGGAATCGTCTTCTTCTTCTGAAGTCTCAGGAGAAGTCGGCGTCTCCTTCGGCGCAGCGCTGTTTGAGTTGTCGCGACTCGGTGCAGCAGCCGGTTTTGCTTCCATCAAATAAGCGATAAAGCCGTTTCCATCTTCCGGCACCTGAAAACTCTTCACACGCTCGACGCGGGCGACCTGGCCGTTCGACACATCGAGAATGCCGAGCGCGTTCTTCGGCATATCATCCGGTTTCCTTTTGTCCTTCTTCGCTTTATTCAATTCGGCTTTGGTCGGCTCAATACTGAAAACTACGAAGTGCGCATCAGCAGTGAACACAGGCCGAATCAAACGCGACTGGTTCGCTTGAAACTCACCCGGGGCCGCGCCCGGATCGTCGGGCGGCGGCAATGGCGGATGAAAGCCGCGCGCCGCGCGATATTCGGTTGCGCCGGTCGTGCTGCGCACGACGATCTCGCTGTCATTCTCTTCAGCCATATACGCATAGGCGACGAATTTTCCGTCGC
>DASQYL010000006.1:0-3675 GCA_035639235.1 Pyrinomonadaceae bacterium
GTAGCAATTGCAGGGATCTCAAATGCACCACAAGATCCTAGTACCGTCCGCCGAAATATCGACGAGTTTCTAAAGGATCATCGGACGCTACATCTAACATCGAGACTTGCCAACAAAGAGTCGGGACGATTCCTGGTGATCCTAATTGACCAGTTTGAAGAGGTATTTTCTCTATGCGAGAGAGAAGAACTGCGACAAGCTTTTATTAACAATCTCTTTTATGCAGCAAACGTAATCCAAGGGCAGACGATCATCGTGATCACAATGCGTACTGATTTTTATGGCAAGTGTGCTAATTATCCGCATTTGGCTGCGACGTTGTCGGACAGGCAAATTCTTGTTGGATCGATGGCCAGGGCAGAATTGAGAAGCGCTATCGAGAGACCAGCTCAACTAGTAGGCTGCGAGTTCGAATCAGGACTGGTCAAGAAGCTGTTGGATGACGCAGAGGGAGAACCCGGTGCATTGCCTCTGATACAACATGCATTGCTGGAACTATGGAAGAAGCGCGCAGCTCGCAAGCTTACTCATGAGGCATACGAGTCTATAGGGCGTATCGAAGGATCGCTCGAAAAGAGAGCCGAGTGCGTTTACGGGCTGCTTAACGCTCATGAGAAGTTACTTTGTCGTCGCATCCTGCTTCGTCTTACACAACCCGGAGACGGCACCGAAGATACGAAACGAAGAACACTCCTACGCGAGTTATTGGCGGCTAAAGATGAACGTGAGGAGATCGAACGCGTAATATCCGCTCTTTCAGCCCAAGACGCGCGGTTAGTAACAACCAATAGCGCCGCAGGTTTCCCAAATGAGCCGGTAGTGGAGATATCGCATGAGGCTCTCATTCGCGGTTGGGCAAGATTGAAGAGCTGGATAGAGGAGAGCCGCGAAGGTTTGCGTATCCAACGACAATTGACTGCCGCCGTTGCTGAGTGGCAGGCGAACGGACGAAATGAGAGTTTTCTCTTCAGTGGTGCGAAACTGGCTAGAGCAGAAGAGTGGAGCGAATCAAATCCTGAAGATATCAATGATGATGAACGCGAGTTTATTGAGGCGAGCAGAGAACACGACGCAAGAGGAAGGAGACTGAGCGATTCGGCTACTCTCGATCAGCTTGAGGCTTCGGCGAAACAAGTTTGGCTCGACATTCCAAAGATGCGCATCTGGCTGAATCGTGCAAGAACCGTGGTGGCTACCTTTCCCGAACACAAGCGCCATCTCGAAAAATTCAAACAGGAAATTGAGACCTGCAACAGTGGCGAAGTTGCCGATTCTGATGACACCGAAGTTCGTCGATGGTATGACACCGTCGGTGTATTTGTCAGTCGATTAGAACTATTCGATCATACTCTTAAGGCAGCAGCAGAACATGTTGTAAATGTCTCGGCTAACCTCAAGAAGCTTACCTTAGAAGATGCACGCGACGAGTGGGAAAACGCGATCGATACAATTTGTGACATGACGCTCAGCCCTCAATACGGAGGCCTGCGAATCACACCTCAAATCGGTCTTATTCCCATTGGCCCTGACCCAGTGTCGCGACTCTGGGAGTTTGGACACCTTCCTACAGGGGTCCTCCCGTTGCGCAACTCAGAGGGCAAACTGCTCACGACCGAGGAAATGGGCGTTGTATTGATTTTGATTCCTGGCGGGACCTTCAGAATGGGGGCCGTCCGGCCTGGAAACGAGTTGGCTCTCGGAATGCCAAACGTTGATCCATACGCGCGCGATGAAGAACAGCCTTTACATAGCGTGACCTTGGAACCGTTTTTCATATCGAAGTTTCAAATGACGCAGGGTCAGTGGCTGCGGTCAACTGGCACAAACCTCAGCGCCTGGAAGACTCAGTTTGCCCAAGGAACTAAGTACATCAGCCTCTTGCATCCTATAGAGTTTGTTAGCTGGAATGAATGTACGCAGGCTCTTCAATCCGTAGGTTTATCGCTGCCAACAGAAGCGCAGTGGGAGTATGCTGCACGTGCTGGAACAAGTACCATTTGGTGGAATGGTAATGACTCGGATTTGATGACCGGGGCTGCCAACCTTTTGGGATGTCGCGAGCCAATTCATTCATTTGCGAGTCCTTCGATTGTAGGGTTGTTCGATCGACCCAACGGCTTCGGCCTCCACGATGTGTCTGGAAATGTTTGGGAATGGTGTCGCGATCCATTCGGCAGTTACGAGCTTGAGGCAAGACCGGGAACGGGTGCTCGCATTGTTTCCAGCGCTAAGAGTTATGTTTGCCGAGGAGGCAGCTTCTTTAATACTGTGGAATATGGAAGATCAGCTGTGCGGTATTACCAATGCCCACCGGATTCTCGCTTTAATAACCTAGGTTTTCGCCCTGGAAGAGCTTTGGAGACCTGAAGGTAAGCGTTTTCCTTATGATCGCCGAATCCTTGCTTTCCTTCACGCCAGATGATCACATTCGCCGAACGCTGGATCTGTCGAAATAATTCTTGCAACACCGGATCGCAGCGATGACCCAGCTAGATCTGGCGCTCTCCAAGCGATCTGAATTCTGTGTAGCTTGTTTTGCGGTCAAGCCTGCATCCACTTCTTCGTCTCGAATCGACAGTCCAGTATAACGCGTGCAGGTTGCCAGCATTCAACCGGGCTGGGCGAGAAAATCCAAATGGTCCGAAAGAATATTCAACCAAGTCGCTAGAAAATGAGTAAGTCAGGAGCCGCCGTCTCCAACGTTCCTAAAATTCGTTGGTCAGTAGGGCTGAACCTCAAAAACCGTCATAAGATTTTGGCGTCAGGTTGACGCGAATGTAGGGAAATGCATAGGAAGCTGTGGGAAGCTATGGAATGCAAATTCTCTCGGACGGCTGCTTTGTTGAATTTTAGTAACCAGTGAGAATGCGTGGTAGTCAGTGGAACCGACTAAGTCACATTCGCAATGCGGAGGTCAGGGGTTCGATCCCCTCTGCTCCACCACTAGAATCAAGATTAACAACAACTTACAGCCCGAGTTAACTCCTACCTCTTTCTCCCTTGACGCCTTATTGACGTTTGCGACAGGAGAATCTACGCGCGTTGAAGTCTGGCGCTCTCGATCAGGATAAGAAAACCTTAAAGAAAGCCGTGGTGCGAGTCAGGTGCGTTGATTTGTGGTAACAAAACAGAGAAGACCCTCAGATTGCAAACGCGGAGGTCAATAATTCGAGAAAATGGTCTGTTCGTTTAAGTTCTGAAGTGTTCGACTGTGATTGCAATCAATGCAACGCGGGGGTTAGGAATCAAATGCGGTTGGATCTAATCTGGGATGAACCTACATCCTCTTAAGATACAGACGCCATTGAAGCCTAGGCCTTGCGTCAATCGTGAATTTCACGAAGACTCAGCAAGCTCCGAGTAATCGTCCTTTGAACAACAGTCATTGGCCGGGAAACGGTGGTTGGGCAAATTTGTCATGAGGCTGCGTATTAACGTTGACGAGGCATAACCTCGCCAAAACTCTGAAAGCTGCTGGATTTCGTTGCCGCGCGGGGTTTTTTCAATATTCACCAACAGCATGAAAATCTAGTCATCGCTGCGAACCTCACCGACGAGCGAACTTCGATGCTTCCTACTTGAGAAATCCCATCTGGCTCCACAAGCGATTGACTGCTTGATGGCGAGCTATGCCGCTTCATTGATCTCCTTAGCGACGCGATTTCCAGATTCGAG
>DASQYL010000007.1:0-10824 GCA_035639235.1 Pyrinomonadaceae bacterium
GATCTAACCGGGCAGGCACCGCAGTTTCCTGATGCGCCCGCCCCGAAAGTCTGGTCGCACCCCGCGGGAGTCGCCGGCGGACACACCTGGACGATCAACAATAATCTGATCAATCGCTTTACTTATGGATACACCCGTGAAGCTTTCAGTCAGCAGGGCGATTCGAGCGCCAATGCGGTCAGCTTCCGGTTTGTCTACTCACCGCTTGCTTTCTCACGCACCGTTACGCGCATCACGCCGGTCCAGACGATTGCGGACGACGTTTCGTGGGTCAGGGGAAACCACACCTGGCAATTCGGTGGTAACGTTCGCATTGTCAGAAATCACCGCGTTGGGTTTACCAACGCCTTTGACAATGCAATCGCCAATCCGTCGTTCTATTCCGGCGGCGCCGGCGGCAGCCTTTCGACACCGATTGCGAATTTTGCGAACGCCAACGGCATTCCTTCCTTTACCTCGGCGGATCGCGCTGCGGTGCAGAATGCGGTGTCGGCGCTCATCGGGAGGTTCTCTCAATATACAGCGAACTTCACGTTTGGGTCTGACGGCAGTTTGCTCAGCAGCGGAACACCTACTGATCGCACGTTCGCGACTGAAGAGTACGAACCTTACGTGCAGGATGTCTGGAAGCTTAGAAGCAACCTGACTTTCACTTTGGGTTTGCGATACAGCCTCTCGCGCCCGATCTATGAGACCCACGGCTTTGAGATGAAGAGCAACATTCCGCTCTCCGATTTCTTTGCGCAGCGTTTGGCGGGCGCGGCCGCCGGCACGCCGGTAAATACTTCAATCACGTTCGACCGGTCCGGCCCGGCAAACGGCCGTCCGCCGCTCTACGACTGGGACAAGAACAATTTCCAGCCGCGCCTAGCAGTGGCTTGGTCGCCGCAATTCAAGGAGGGGTTTCTTTCAAGAATCTTCGGCAAGAATAATGAATCGCAGTTCCGCGGAGGGTTCGCGATCACCAACGATCAGTACGGATCGGCGCTGGCAGTGAATTTCGATCTGGCGAACGCCGTCGGGTTTGTTTCAAATTTCACCACATCCGCAAATACGTTCTGCACCAGCGGCGTTAATTGCACGCTCGCGCCTTTGTTTACCGGATTTGGACAGGCGGTGCGAACTTTGCCGAAAGTGATCGTGCCGACAAAGCTCAACTTCCCGAACCTACAACCGGCCGATAACTCTCGCCGCATTGAAACCACGCTTGATTCGAAGTTGAAAGCGCCGATCAACTACAGTTGGAATTTCACCTACGAGCGCCAACTGCCGAAAGGTCTGTTCATTCAAGCGTCATACATCGGCCGCTATGCGAATAACCTGATCGCGCAACGCGACGTCATGGCGCTTAACAATCTCCGCGATCCCAAGTCGGGCATGGATTGGTACACCGCAGCGGGCAAGTTGGAGGTCTTGCGGTCGCGTGGCGTGTCTGCCACCCAGATAGCCCAGATTCCGTACTTTGCTAATCTTTTTCCGGCGAATCTCGCAGCATTGATAAACGCGAATTACTGCGGGGTCACCTGCATTCCCCTGACGATCAACGGACAGCCGACTACTCAAACTCAGGCTGTGTATCTGATGGCTGCCGCTAATCCGTTTGTATCGGCATCGAATGCGCTTAATTTTGGTAATGACTGGACTGACACGCAGGACGGTTTAGACAGCGCGGCGGGGACGAACTACTTCTTCCATCCGCAGTATGGAGCGTTGGCAACCTACAGCAGTATCGGTCACTCGCGATACAACGCGGGCACGGTATCCATTCGCGAGCGACTCGGCACGGGTTTCACAATGGATCTCAACTACACCTTGTCGCACTCGCTGGATGACGCGTCAGGTCTGCAAACCGGCGGTGGTTACGGCGCCCTGTTCATCGAAAATCCGATTCGTCAGCATGATTGGTATGCGAACTCGGATTTCGACATCCGCCACTTGATCAATGCCAATGCGATTTGGGAACTGCCGTTCGGCCGGGGCCGCTATTTTGGCGGCAGCGTAAACCGTTGGGTCGACGCGGCCATCGGCGGCTGGCGCTTGACCGGAATATTCCGTTGGAATTCAGGGTTGCCAATCAGCACGCCATTCGACGACGCGCGCTGGGCCACGAACTGGAACGTCCAGAGCAACACCATCCGCATTACATCGTTCGAATCATGTCCGGATCGCGGGGGCCCCAACGCTCCAAAGCTTTTCGGTTGTGATCCCAACGGCATTTATCAGAGCTTGCGAAATGCTCTGCCTGGGGAATCCGGAGAGCGCAACACGCTGCGGTTGCCGGGCTACGTGGCGCTCGACATGGGCCTTGCCAAGAAGTTCAAACTGCCTTGGGGCCGCGAAGGTGGTCACACGCTCGAGCTTCGCCTGGAGGCTTTCAACGTCACTAACACTCAACGAATGGGTTCTCTGACTGGTGGCCGCACGGGCTATGGCGTCGGTCTCGATCCAGCGGGCGAACCTGCTGGTTGTAGCGGCGCAGCATGTGTTTCACAACCGTTGACAGCGCCCACCATTTGGTCCAACTTTAACGCGATTCAGGGTAAGCCACGCGAGATGCAATTCGGCGCCATCTATCGGTTCTGAGCCTGCGTTCGGGATCGCGAAACGTTAAACTACGGGCTGGCTTTGCTATTCTGGCTAGCCCGTATTCTTTAGATATAGAATTCGCTGTTTAGTGATGGCAAGCTCAGTGATGCGTTTGACGATTGCAATTGCGATTCTGATCGCGTCGGCTTTTTCGCTGGCCGCACAGATTCGCGACCCGACGCTTGGCGGCAGAGGCGGCGGTCACTCGGTTTATGGTGACCTAAAAGTCGAGGGCGATGACAACGCCAAGCCGATTAAGATCGACCTAACCTTGTATACCGAGAGCAGGACAATCTTCGCGCGTGACACTGTCTCAAGTAACGGCCGATATCGCTTCAACAATGTCCCCACAGGCATTTACGAAATAGTCGTTGAAGTTGAAGGTCAGGAAATCACCAGGCAGAGGGTAGATTTGACATCGCCGTTGATCTCCGATGTGCGGCAAGACCTGTCGTTCCAATTACGCGGCGCCAGCGGAGAGCGCGCGAAGCCGGGCACGCTTTCCGCCGCAGATCAATATTCCCGAAGCTTGGCAAACGCCGCGGCCTTTCGCAAGGCGGCTGAGGCGATGGACAGCAAACACTACGATCAAGCTGCGGAGATATTAAAGACAATCGTGGCTTCCGATCCTAAAGACTTCCAAGCGTGGACTGAACTCGGCAACGTCCACTTGCTGCAGAGCAAGAACGCTGATGCTGAGAATGAATTTTTCCGGGCCATCGATCTGCATGCGAATTTCTTCCCGGCCGTTCTCAATCTGGGCCGCGCTGAAATCGCGCAACAGAAATACGACATTGCGATAGATATTTTGGACCGTGCCGTCAAGCTGCGGCCTGATTCTGCCGACGCAAATTATCTTCTCGGCGAAGCGTACTTGCAGACGAAGAAGGGCTCGCTGGCCGTCAGCTACCTCAACGAAGCTTTACGACTTGACCCGAAGAACATGGCCGAGGTGCATCTACGGTTAGCCTTGCTTTACGACCGCGCGGGCGCGAAGGATAAAGCCGCTGCCGAATACGAGGCGTTTCTAAAACAACGTCCCGGTTACACGGACCGCAAGAAGTTGGAAGACTACATCTCTGCCAATAAGAAGCAATAATCGGCTGAAGGATTGTCGACGTGTCAGCCCGCACTCATAACATAAGTATATCAACTCGCTGGCCCAACCTCAGATCATCAATTTACATTCGGCTGATCAAGGTCTTGGGACTGATCGCGATCTCGCTGATCGCGAAAACGAACATCACAGCTCAGCCATCTTCAGGCGATCACATGCTGTTTGGCGATCTGGTCGTCGATGAGAAGCAATCTCCCGGACTGAAGCCGCTGAATTTTGATGTGATCTTATATTCTGAGGGCGGAGTCCTGATATCGAGGCAGACCGTGCCAAGCAATGGCCGCTATCGCTTCAATAATCTTCTGCTCGGCGGGTATGAGTTGGTGATCGAAGTCGAGGCGACCGAGATAGCCCGCGTCAATGTCGATCTTCGCTCGCCGCTGCTCAAAGATGTTCGGCGAGATATCTCGCTGGAATGGCACACTCCGAGCGCTTCAAACAAAGTTGCGATTTTGTCGGCTAGCGACAATTACGCCAGATCTCCTTCGCAACAGAAACTTTTCAAACTGGCGGTGGACCAGTCGGCGAAAAAGCGCTACGCCAAAGCCGCGGAGTTGCTGCGGCAAGTTGTGGCGAATGATGCGAAAGATTTTCAAGCATGGACGGAACTGGCCAACAACGACTTTCTTGCGAAGAGACTCAGTGAAGCTGAAGATGAATATCTTCACGCGCTCGATGCGCATCCGGGATTCTTTCTGGCTCTGTTGAATCTCGGGCGCCTCGAACTCACTGCGAAACGGTATGACGTCGCGGCTGAGGCGCTGCGCAAAGCAGTCAAAGCGAAGCCAGACTCATCCGATGCCAACTACTTCGCCGGCGAGGCGTATTTGCAGCTCAAACAGGGCTCGACGGCGGTGCAATATTTTACAGAGGCAGTACGTTTGGATCCGGACGGGATGGCGGAAGTACATTTGCGGTTGGCGACGCTTTACCATGCTGCCGGTTTGAAAGATAAGGCCGCAGCCGAATATCAACAATTTCTGAAGAAGCGACCTGACTATCGCAATCGGAAGACGCTGGAAAAATACATCGCCGAAAATAGAAAACCTTAAGCAGGACTTAGAGCTTGCTCGATGGCCAAATCCTGAGTCGTAAACGCAATCTCGTAGCGCACCTCTTGATTTAGTGATCGACCAGCAATATCAGGAAACATCCGTCAGCTTTACGTCGTTCTCGAATCAGAAGCCCGCGGCCACGCCGCACATTCGCTTTGTCTGGAGGATTTGAATGAAACGAGTCTTGATTGTGGTTGCTTTGATAATTTGCGCTGCGGTGCTTGGTCTTTGGCGTTCGCACGGCGGCGTGCGGGCCGGATTGAGTCGAGTGGTTAACGGCCCAGGCGATGCTACGACGCAAGCTGCGGCGACTGACGAGATTCGCAAGACCTTCGATCTGAAAGCGGGCGAGAAGGTTTGGATTCAGGGAATCAACGGCCGCGTTGAGATTCAGACGTCCGATACGAAAACAGGAGAAGTTTACGTCAAGCGGACGGGCGACACCGCTGATTCTCTTCAACGCCGGCAAATGATCGTCGAACAAAACGCCGACGGATTACTGGTGAGAAGCCGCCAGGTTTACAACGGCGTTTGGGATCATCTCTTCGGAAAAGATCCGAAGGAGGAAGTCACTATCAAAGCTCCGCGCCAAATCGCTTTGCAATTGAGAGGCGTTAATGGGCGCGTAATCAGCGGCGACATCGATGGACCCATCAACTTGCAAGGACTCAACGGCAACATCGAGTTGGGCCAGGTCGGCGACTCGATAGAAATTCATGGCGTGAATGGTTCGATTGTTTTCGGTATGAGTAAGTTGGGCGATGGCGGTGCGCACATCAACGGGGTAAACGGCGGGATCGAACTTAAGCTCGGGTCAGGGCTGAACGCGGATCTGATCGCCAACGGAATGAATGGCAGCGTTAAGTCAGAGATTCCGGAGGTGACTGTGACGAAAGAAAACTGGAGCCACTATTCAGCGCAGATCGGGAAAGGAGGCGGCGAAATTCAGATTAGCGGCGTCAACGGAAATGTAAGGTTAACTCGGGGCGTAGTTGCGGCAACTAATCAAAGCCAGCCGGCGAGCAAATCTGCTGCTGAAGCCAAACGCAATGTTAGTCAATAAACCCGGGTTACGTTAATCAAGAAAAAAGGCCGGCTGTCTTATCGGCCTTTATTTTTTTGGTGCACCCAGGAGGACTCGAACCTCCGGCCTTTTGATTCGAAGTCAGAATAACGACATTTTCTGGGCTTCGCCCCGAATCTCACAAATTGCATATTAGCCAATAAACATGGGCTGGAAAATAAATATTTCCTTCTCTCCCGATTTCTGCTATAAGCCCGTAGTAACATCGAATGTGTGTGCGAATGTGTGTGCAGCAATCCAAGGCGTCTTTTGATTTTGAAATCAAAAGGCCGCTAACTCAAAGAGCCAGAGGTACAGTATGGCAAGGGAACGAACCGGGTCAATAGTCAAACGAAAGGCTCGGAAGAAAGGTGAGAAGGCGAGCTGGTGGGCGCGGGTAACCTATATCGATCCCGTCTCGGGGAAACGCCGCGACTTGCAGAGGCGCGCGGAGAATAGGGCAGACGCGAGAGATACAATGCTCGATCTCCTCAAAGAGATAGATCAGACCGACGGTCGCTCGATCGTTCATGAGCGAAAGACTTTTTCGCAACTTGCCGACCACTACGAAGATCAATACTTGAAGGACGCCGAATACGTCGATGGTCGAAAGGTAGCCGGTTTGAGAAGCGTGGCCTCCGTGAAAGGGCAACTGGAAACCGCGAAGGCCTATTTCGGCGTCAGGCCCGTGCGGTCGATCACCTACGCCGATATCGCCAGCTTTAGATCGACAAGACTGAAGACGCCCACGCGTACGGATGTAGCTCGCTACGATCAAGAGCTAAAGGACTACGAGAAGGCCTTAAAGCAGAAACGCAAGCTTGAGAAGCCGGAGTTACGAGTCACGCGGTCGATTGCGTCTGTGAACCGTGAACTCGCATTGCTCAGACGCATGCTGAACGTAGCCAGAAGGGAAGGTTGGATAATTACTAATCCGTTCGAATTAGGTGAGCCTTTAATCAGCGTAGCTGACGAGAAGAAACGCGAGCGAATATTAACCCGACAAGAAGAAACACTCTTACTTCAAGTTTGTAATACTTCTCGTCTGAAGCATTTGCTTCCGATCATTATTTGCGCTTTGGACACCGGCATGAGGAAGGGAGAAATACTCTCCTTGCGTTGGCGGGACGTGGACTTCGAGAATCGCGTTATAATAGTCGCCGCTTTCAATACGAAGACCATGAGGGCGCGGACGGTGAGCGTGACTACACGCCTGGCGAAAGAACTGGAACAACTATACGAGCAATCGCCGAAGCACTCCGCTGGTCTAGTCTTCGGAATTCGCGACGACGTGAAGCACAGCTTTGACACCGTGCGCCGCGCGGCTGGTCTAGGCGATCTCCGCTTTCACGATTTGCGCCACACAGCAGCAACGCGACTCGTTGGCCTCCACATTCCTCTGTCAGAGGTTGGTCGAGTGCTAGGCCATACCCAGGCGAACACGACCTATCGCTACGTTAATGCGAACATCGAAACCGCGAGGCGCGCGTCAGCGGCCCTAGACGCATTTAACGCCGAAGAAGAGGCGCCACAGGCGTCTGAGTCGGTGAACTGAATGAGCGGCTTTAACTATTGCCTTCGCGAGTAGATCCTCCGGGATTTCGTTGGCGCCTTGCCTACACTCGATTGAGTGCTCCGCTGCGTGCTGGTTTAATTTCGCACGCTGCGAGCGAGTATGCCTAACCGGGGAGATGTTATGTACGTCATATTAATCTACGGATTTCCTGTCATGCTTTTGGTTTTCGAGTGGGGTCTCCGACACCTCCTTTCGGTAGACTCCTGGGGATTTACCGGCCCCACGTTGGCTGCTGCCGGATTGTCATTCCTGGTCCCGCTCACTAAGCCAAAAATCCTCAACATACAAATTCCAAATGCTCCTGATGCAGTGGTCACGTCCAAAAGAGATAAGGAATTCGTGGGTCTCACTTGGTTAATGGTTTTCGCGTTTCTGTTTATTTGGTCCGCGTCTTGTTACGCTTCCCTGAAGTTCCCGGAACAAAGAGTGCTAGGCTTTTCCACTCACTTGTTTATCGGTGGAGTCGCTTATCTGATAAGTCTGGTAATGACTTTCATTAAGGAGAAGGTGTGATGGATATAACTCTCAAGGCGCTTTTTGTGGTAATCATCCCTATCCTAGCTTTCGCCGCGAAAAGACTCGTTGACTATGTGTTTCGGAACAAGACGAAGGAGCTTACTGCACAGTTACCGGAAGGAAAGATTGAAAACATCTCAGTGAGGGTTAACGCCAGCCATGGCGAGGTCGCTGACACCGTGCGAAATGAACTTGAGTTCGAGAATCATGTTTTTGAGGTTCTCCAAAGTATGAGAGACAGAATCCATGGCCTCGAAACTCACACAGGCAGGAACGTCGACTTCATTGCGAGCGTTGGTGACCATAAGCTGGCAATCGAGGTCAAGAACGCTTTAGATCGAGTTACTTCCGAGGAAATTCAGAGATACCTGTCGGATGAAAGCGGACTTGAAAAGCTCTTGTTGATTTCGAAACAACCGCCGTCAAAGAAGGTCTTGGCTCGAACCCAAGACTTGATCAAGTCGGGGCAAGTGACGTTCTTTAATGCACCGAATGCAGAAGAACTCTTCCCGGATCTCGTAAAGGCATTGGACCGTGAGTTGCGCCTTTAAGATACAGACTTGTCATCCCATCGAGTTCTCGACTCTTGGTTTTTCGTCGTTGAGGCCCTTGGTGGCTACAGTTGCGCTGGCTCTCTCCCATAGTGTGAGTGTACTTTCGATCGCTGAGTAAGTCTGACAACTCGTCTCCACTTTTATGCCCTTTTAGAGAGCAGAACGTATCAAGGAGCGACCGACGCTAAATCGGATGGACGAGGATTAGTGCGACCTCATGGAGAAAATTCAAAATGAATCAGCCTGAATTTTTATTGGCCCGCGTAAGGTTGATCATTTTACCTTCACTCAACACGGTGGTAAGGCCAAACTAACTTGTACAATAATCGAGCAATGGAAAGAAATTCTCGCAAGGTCTCTATGATGCGGTACGAGCTATAAGCATAAGTTTACGTGGCGCCTCGGGTTTAGCTCCGTGGATAGAGAGGATCTCGAAACGACGATAGGCGGCTCTCTTGGTCTAAAAGGCATTGCGGAATTCAAATCGCAGGTTGAGGGATCTACTGGTCGAGAGCTCCGATTAGAGGAAGTCTGCGAAGTAGAAGAAGAGTTTAACTTTAAGGCACCAGAATGTGGGCGATTTACCGTGCAACTATTTCAGCTTTGTCGGCTGTATAAGTTTGGCTTTCAGGATGAGCGTTTTCTCCATAAGCATCGATGGAGCAAAACAATTAAGGAATGGATAAATCGCATTCATGATGCCTCCAAACAAAGCGAAAATGATCCAGATTGTGGTTGCCACCTTGATCCAGTGACCGGGATCGATGGCGTGCTGTATCTCTCCCTCGGAAGCATTAGCATGCTCGCGCCACTGAAAAAAGTCCGAGATGGTATGATCGTCCCTGGCCTAATTGATCGAGTTTTCCAAGATCTCAAACAAATATGGTCTACAACAATTACGCTGGATCGGGAACAGATCCCACCTCACCTTCTTTTTCTCGCTAATGAAGGTGCATCAGAGCTTCATGGAAGATTTCTTTCCTGCGTTGAAGACTCCTATCTGACATAGAGCGTCTTAATCTAGACAAGTCGTCAAGAGAAAGAAAGCTGGAATCAAAAGCGAAAATTGTTTTCTCAAAGGGAGCTCAGAGTCCGACGACTGACCCGCTTACTGGTCTCGCGAATCGACGATACTTCGAGGCCGAGTTGCAACGTGAAGTAATACGCAGTCAGGGCCATCAAGCGCAAGTGTGTTTACTATTCATAGATATTGATCACTTCAAGAAACTTAACGATGATTATGGTCATAGTTATGGTGATGAGGTTCTAGGACGCGTGGGCAAAGTTCTCCTGAAAGAAACGCGCGACGCCGACACAGCGGCCAGGATAAGCGGAGATGAGTTTGCGGTAATCCTGCGACGGAGCGACTTGCGCGAGGGCGTAAGGATAGCCGAGCGTCTGCGTCTGACGATAAAAGCAATCGGGCCGATCACAGTGCGCATTGGAGTGGCGGAGTTCCCCTTGTCTGCGGGAAGCTGGAATGAACTCATGGGAGTGGCTGAAACTGCCGCATTCGACGCGAGGAAGCGTGGAGGCGACCGCGTCAGCCAAGCCTTGGCCAAGTCCGAAGTGGATTTCTCATTAGTGAACAAGACGTAATGCTCGACTCGTTGGTCTCCACTACCGTTGTCAGAGGCTGGTCGAGTGCTGGATCATACCCAGGCGAACACGACACATCGCTACGTCAACGCGAACATCGACGACAAGACGCGCGTCAACGGCCCTAGACGCATTTAACGCCGAAGATGAGGCATTACAGGCGTCTGAGTCCGTGAACTGAATGGCGCTGGGTGAGGCCGTTTCAACCGTATCATTCTCGAAATAGATAGTCTGCGATACTGGCCGCTTGTTGCTCACGTTTGTGATCAAGTGCTAACGATTGTGAGCAACGAACCGCTAAGTGTGGCAGACGCGCGTGTTAACAGAACGACGCAGTTGCTCACAAACGTGAGCAACGCAGCCCGCTTGGAGCGGGGTGACGTGTCCAATTTTTTCAGGTGCGCAGCACCTACTTAGCCTTTCGAAAGCCACATTGAATCGAGTACCTTGGCCGCGACACCAGCAAACCCGGCCACGAACTAGGTAAGGACCAGCCATTTGAATGGTCAAGCGTGGTGACCGACCGAAGTCGCGGACGTTCCGCAGATATCACGCTTTCGCTCTGAGCCCTAAAGATGGATGGTGCTTTCGCAGGACGCCGATCAGATGCTCCTTAGCGATATGGGTATAGCGCTGAGTAGTCGCAATCGATGCGTGGCCAAGGAACTCCTGTACGACGCGGATGTCAACACCATTGCGAAGCAACAACGTGGCCACTGTATGCCGCAGCATGTGTGGCGTTACGTGCCGTTCGATGC
>DASQYL010000008.1:0-18524 GCA_035639235.1 Pyrinomonadaceae bacterium
TAGCGACGCGATTTCCAGATTCGAGTGCGCCCTCCATGCTCGCCGTCCATGCCGACGTGTGCTCGCCGGCGAAATGCACCCGGCCTTCCGACCGCGCAATGTGAGGAACCAATGCGCTGACTTCTCCCGGCTTGAACCAACTGTAAGCACCCCTGGCCCATACATCCTCGTCCCAACATTTCGAAACTCCGCCTTCAAAATTCTCGCGGATACGCGGGTGAATTTTCTGCGCCTGGTCCAGTGCAAAACTGATCCGCTCACTCTCCTTCATAGCGGTGACGAGCCGAGCCTGGGGGCCAGCAAGATTCGCCTCCAGGATGCCGCGCGTGCCGGGCTGGTGCAAGGGGTGATCAATAAGGCGATTGATGGGCAAGTCGGCGACAGCGAAACCTTCAACGCCCTCATCGAGCCAAAATCTCTTTCGCGACTGCAAGTAAACTCGCGCCACAGAAGTGTATCGGAGCTGCTCGATAGCCTGCTGTTTTCCTGCCGACCAGGACGGATAAACTTTGATTAGCTTGAGGACGGAAAAGGGAGCGGCACAAACGAGCCGGTCACACACAAACTCCTGGCGCGCACCCGCCTGATCGGAAATTACCCGCACACTTTGTTCGCTGCGGTCGATTCGGACCACTGGCGCGCCGTAGTAAATCTTGCCCGAGAGACGCTTGGCAAAGGCTTCGGGCAGAAGATCACTGCCGCCCTTGATCACGTAGCGATTGCTCGAGGGAATGGAGTTTGATCTTACAAACGCAGCGAAGAATCGCAAATAGTAAAGGGCAGAGAACGTGTCGGGACCGTCCCCGAACATATCAAGGTTGCCGAGCCGCAGGAGTTCCACGGCTGCTTTCGATGCGCCGCGGCTGCGCAAGAACTCAGAATATGTCATGCGATCGTATTTTTTTGCGGCTTCGGTTGGCCAATTAAGATCAGTCGTGTCCCCTAAGTCCTGCGGTAAAGATAAGTACCTTCCTTGGATCCCGCCCAACCCTAACAGCTTCTCTTCAGATGTTAAGGCTACCGGCCACTCGACCTTCTGACCTCGCTTGACCTTAAGCAAGTGACCATGGATGTAGTAGAGGAGAGCTAAATCGGGTTGCGCCGGATTGGGGCCTAATAGATCGAGAGGCAAATTGAAATTCTCGGCGTACCTCATCAGGTGTGTATAGCTTTCATTTATGAACATGCCTCCCGCTTCTGCGTACAATCCATCCGCAAACGGCTCTCTAAGCGTGCACACCCGCCCACCTGGGCGGGTGCGAGCTTCGAGAATAATTACGTCATGGCCCTGCTGCGTCAGTTCATAAGCAGCCGACAACCCGGCGAGCCCCGCCCCGATAACAATCACTCGCTTTGAATCGCCTTTTCGTCCTGGCTTCGTCCATCCTGCAAGGGGTACCGAAAGCGACGAAAGAGCCGCACCCGTATAGAGAACTTGCTTAATAAAGTTTCTTCGCTTCATACGCTCCGGGCACCGTTCGGATTACTCGCTTGCGGTAAGCGTCTTCATTGTGGCCCGCTGATCGTCGCCGCGCTCGCAAGCATCTTGCGCAGCTCTGACTGATCGAGCAGCCTGCCGCCTATGATCACCGCTTCGATCTTCTGCGTGTTGGCAATATTAGTTAACGGGTTGGCACGTAATAAAACCAGGTCGGCGATCTTGCCGGTCTCGACAGTGCCAAGCTGGTCGAGAGTGCCAAGAAACTCCGCCGGATTACGAGTCGCTGATTGCAACGCCTCCATCGGGGTGAGACCAGCCTTTACCAGCAGGCCAAGCTCATCATGCAGGCTGAAGCCGGGCAAGATGTAAGGGTTTCCGAAATCTGTTCCGGCTAGAATCTTGACTCCCGCCCGCCGCATGGCTCCCGTCAACTCAAGACTTTTTTGATAAGTAAGCCGAGCATTGGTCACATCCACGACGCTGCGATCGTGAAAACGAAAGTCGTCGCCGGGCGTCCACTCCCTCTTGATGAATAACGGCACATATTTTAATCGCGGGTCCGAAGTGAGACTGGCGTCATCCCAATAGGCCAGCATACGGAGCGCCACCAGAGTTGGCGTTTGCCAAGTCCCATTTCGAAGAAAATGCTGAAAGAGCGCCGCTTCTTTTTCTGCGTTGAAGGTCTTGAGAAGCTGTCGCGCCTGGGCCCGGTGAAGCGTTGCCATCTTCACTCTGTCGAAATTAGCCGGCGACTGTTGCCGGGTGTTCATGATCTCAGCTTCATCCGTAGAACACGCGAGCAGCAGACCGTTCAGATGCTCGATGCTCTTTTGCCCCGCGTCGGAAGCTTCAGCCGCGGTAACCGAGATCGGGACGTGGCCGACGAAAGGCAGCCCTTGTTTCCGCGCTTCGTCGGCGATAGCGAAATAAGCCGGCCGCGGAACCAGGTTGTAAACCTTTACGAAATCCGCGCCCTCGCGCTTGAGCATATCCACAGCCTCTCGTGCTTCCGTTTCAGTCGCTACCGCCAGTGAGAATGGCCAGATGGGTTTTGGGCCATCAACAATTGGTCCCGCCGCGACGACGCGAGGGCCCAAGATCTTTCCGTTCGCGGTTTCGCTTCGGAGTTGACTCACTTGCTCGAGTGGCAAGGTCGTACCCATGTCACGAATCCCGGTTATGCCATTCGCGATAAATATCGGAAACAAGAAAACATGCCGGCCGGCGGATAAGGCATGGACATGCATGTCCCACAAGCCCGGAATCAGATATTGTCCTGAGCCATTCAGCACTTGCGCGTCTGGTGAAATGCCGGCTTTTGCTCTCTTATCAATCGCCGTGATTCGGTCGCCGGTAATTGTCACCGTCATGTCGGCGCGCGCCGGTGCACCGGTGGCATCAATCACGGTGACATGGATAATTACGAGTTGTTTCGGACGTGAAACCTGCGGGAGAGGTCGCAGAAAAGACGCAGTTAGGTTGAATGGCCCAAGCACCAAAAACAGCGCACAAGCAACTAGTCTTCTCATTATGATCTCGATGAAGAAGATTTCGACTGTCTGGAGAAAACGACAGTAACTGGTTTGAACTTCCTGCCCAAGGAAACGAGCAAACGCCAGATTTGAACGCGTCCGTCAGCGCCGCCGATTGCGACTATGCTCTCTTTTTCAGACAGACACAGAGACAGTAGCGGCTGGTTCATCGCTTCGAGAACACCGGATTGCCGGCCGGTCGCCAAGTCCCAAAATCTAATCGTCCCGTCCCAACTCGCAGAGACTAAGCTTGCTCCACGCGACCAATACGCGATCGCGGAGATGCCTGCGGTGTGTCCCTTCATGACTCGCACGCTCTCCCCCTCTTGCCAGCGCCAAACTCGGATCGTTTGATCGTCGCTGCCCGAGGCCAGTAACGCCGGATCGCTCAAAAAACAGAGAGAGGAAATGTAGCCAGTATGGCCGGTCAAGATTCTGAACAATGAGCCGTCTGCGACTCGCCAAATGCGCAGTTCGTGATCGTCTCCGCCTGAGACTAAGTATTTGTCGTCAGGCGAAAAACGAACGCTTCCGATAAAGCTGAGATGACCTTCGAGCGTGAGCAGCAGTTTGCCGCTGGTGACATCCCACACACGAACGACGGCATCGCCGCCTGCCGACGCGAGCAAGCGACCTGAAGAGTTGAAGGCCAACGCTTTGATGAAACGAGTATGCCCAATGAGCTCTTTTTGGAACTGACCGCTGCGCGCTGACCAGAGTTTGATCGAGTGATCCTGGCCGGCTGACGCGATGAGCTTTCCGTCTGCGGAACAGGCGATCGCATTGAGATGTCCCTGCTGACTTGAAAACCATTTCAGCGCTCTGCCGGTCCCGGTCTGCCATTGCTTAATTAGTCCGTCCGAGCCGGCCGTCAATAAGTTGTGCGCATCCGAATTGAAAACCATTGCCCGGACATATCCCTCGTGAGCAAGAAAGGTCCGCTCATAACGAGCAAATTCGGGCGCAACGGGCTGGTCGGCGCGCGCCAAAACCATCTGCCCGATGGCGAGCAATATAAGCGTCACCGGCAGACGGCGGCGGCCTTTGGCTGGTCGATAGTTGAACATGGACTCCGCTACAAATGCCTCAGGTCCAGCGGAAGAAGCGAGCCGAAATGGCGACCCCCACGGTCGCAAAGGCAGCCATCACCAAAAGGTCGAGTCCGTTGTCGCCGAGCGTGCCTCCGGCTGACATAACATTCTTGAGAGCGGCGACGTAGTATGTCGAAGGAAGGACTGCTGACACCTTTTGAAGCCACGTTGGCATGAATTCAGAAGGAAAGGTTGCCCCGCTTAGAAACATCATAGGCATGAAGAGCACCTGCGCCACACCATTAGCAGCGGCGACACTACCGGCGAGACTGGCCAGCACAAAAGCGATGGAGCAAAACATTAAGGTCCCTACAAAGTAAACTGCGACCAGCGCCAAGGGATGAGTAGGCAGCAGGATGTGATAGACAAGACGCGCCAGGACGACGAGCAACAGCGTGGTAAGCGTTATGGAAATCAGACGCGAAGCGATTATCCCCACGATCACTTTCCACCGTGCGACTGGAGCGACCGCGTAGCGACGCAGCGTGCCCTGTTCGCGGGCGCCAACGAGAATTACACCTGTCCCGAACAGCGCGCCGGTCATGACGTTGATGGTAATCAATCCAGCCACTAGCGCCGTGGAGCGCTGGGGGCTGCCCCCAAAGACCGAGCAGAAAAGAAACAGCAGGAAGATCGGGAAAAGAAAGCCCCAAAAAACAGCTTGCCGCTCTCGAAAATTAATCTTCAAGTGCAACATCATTTCTTGCCAGATAACACTCATGATCTGATTTCCTTACCGGTCATGTCTATAAACACGTCTTCCAATGTCGCGCGGCTGAGTTGAAGGTCAAGCAACTGGTTGTTTTGTTGTTCGATGGCTGAAACCAATTCCACAATCGAACGTCCTGTATCCTGGGCCTGGGCAACGTAACTGTTCGCTCCGTTTTCCGCTGAGCCAACCGATGTCAGGAATTTGAGAGGAGCGAACGAGAATGGCTTGGTCGTAGTGAAGCGCACACGATTCGAGTGATTGCGCGCCTGGGCGATTAGATTAGCGGGTGAGTCGAACGCTATTTTCCGACCTTCATCAATAACGCAAACCCGATCGCATAAGCGTTCCGCCTCGTCGATGTAGTGCGTAGTCAGCAGGATGGTCTTGCCGTTCGCTTTCATCTGCTTAATGGTGTGCCATAGTTGACGCCGTACCTGCGCGTCCAATCCTGCAGTCGGTTCATCCAAGAAGACGATATCCGGGTCGTTAACCAGGGCCAAAGCGAGCGCCAGGCGTTGTTTCTGTCCACCAGACAAGTCGTTGATGAAACTATTACGCTTCTCGTTGAGCGCGACCATGTCGAGCAGTTGGTCCAGATCTGCTTTCTTCTGGTAATAGCCGCGGAACTGACGGAGCACTTCGACGACGCGCAACTTGCGAAAGAAAGATGAAGATTGAAGTTGAATGCCGATGCGCTGCTTGATGGCCTTGAGGTTTGTGCGCGGATCATAACCGAGGACCGAAATTTCTCCGCGATCGGCGTGGCGCAAACCCTCCAGAATCTCGATGAGAGATGTCTTCCCGGCCCCGTTTCGCCCCAACAGACCCATGATCTCTCCGTAATTTAGTTCGAGCGAAAGATCGTCGAGGGCCACCAGACGGCCGTACTTCTTGGTCAGGTTCTTGACCGTAACGGCTCGTTCATCTCGCGACATAACCTGCTCCCCTGCGTCTGAATAAGGCCGCGATCTGTTTGCCGAAGCAGAGACCAACGATGTGATAACCATCCGAGTAAGGCCAGCACGGATTCAATTGGATGAGACAGATTTTGACGAGTGTGACCGTGATGAGCACGCCCAGCCATGGCGCCGGCGTGGCCATGCGCTGCCAGGCCAGCCAGAAACAAGCCATTACCGCTACGCTAAGCGCGTCAAAGAAGGATCCCGCGAGCAACACCTTGATCACCGAGGATCTGCGGTCTGTCATCGGGCGCAGTATCTTGCAATTAAGCGAGGGCATGAAATAGTGCAGATGAAAGCCGATGGATGCCACATCGAAACCGACTTTCCGGGCCGCCAGTCCATGGGACATTTCATGACCGAAAGCGAAAACTATAGAGCCGATACTCACCAGTGAGAAACCCACCCATCCCCCTGCGTGCAGGCCGAAGATCATCGTGCGGTTACTGATCAAAATAGTCGTCGCGAACACGCAGAAGATAAGAGAAGCAAGCAGAGCGCTGCGAGTAAATAGAATAGAACCTCTGCGGAGCACAAAGTTTAGAGCGCCGCTGGGATCAAATAACTTGAGTTGATAAGTAAAGGCAGTAGAAGGAGCGATCTTGCTCCAGAACGAGTCCGTCTCAATTTCGAGGATACTGAGCTTAACGGCGTGATAAATGAAAGGCTGTAAAGTAGTAAAGGGAACGTCGCGACCGTGCTGAGTGCGAAAAAGATACCTCACCTCTTCGAGGTTGGTCCTTTCTTCAAACTGCATCAGTATTTGGTACTCGAGCTCTCCGATACGAAACTTACTTCCCGTTTCCGGATCCTGCACCAGGTATCGCGCACCCTCTGGTGCGATGGTCAGTCCTGGCTTTAATTTGAAGTGCAGCACTTTATTCAACCCTCCGACAGAACTTCCCGCTTGAGTGAAAGCTTCTAACGATTCGCTGTGATAGCGACTTAGAGACCGAGGTTATGCATCGCTTACTCAAATAGCCGGTCGCGATCTATAACCTTTCCATCCTTGATGACTCGCCAGATCTTGGTTGTGGCATTGATGTCTTCAAGCGGATTGCCCTCCACAATCACGACATCGGCGATTTTCCCCACTTCCAATGTGCCGAGTGAAGCATCCTGTCCGATATATTCCGCTGCCGTGCGGGTTGCGGCGACGAGCGCTTCCATTGGCGTCATTCCAGACTCAACCAAAAGACGCAACTCCGTATGCACTGCAAGTCCATGAAAGACCAGAGGCTCTCCCGCATCAGTACCCAGCACAACTTTGACCCCGCTTCGGGCGACAAGTAAGGTGTTTTGCTCACTGGTCTTCAACACCGTCCGAAAATAATCGGTGAGTCCCGCGTCAGTCTTCATGTCAAAGATATAACCGGTATGTTTCGCCAATCCTTCTCGCACCGTGGAACTAACCGTTTTTAGCACCTCAGGTCGCTGGAGCAGCTCATCAATCTCTTTGACGGATTGAGTATGGCTGAGGTGGATCGAAAGTGTTGGACAATAGAACGTCGCATGTTGAAGCATCAACTGGATGGCTTCTGCGTCCAACGGGTCGGTCGCGCCGTGCTCAACACCGTCCGCTCCAGCCCGCACCGCATCTTTCAGATCGCTCATATTCCAGGTATGCACGGAAACCCGTAAACCTCTTTGATGGGCTTCTTCGATAGCTACTTTTAGAAGATCGAGGGGCAACTTTGGAAAAAGCTGCCAGCGGCTCCCACCGTCGTAGATCAGCTTGATCATATCCACTTTGCGAGCAGCTAACTCTCGGACAGCCTCTCTGGTCTCCTGCGGCGTACTGACCTGTCGGGTTGCTTCGCTGGCGATCATCGGCGGTAGGAAGCGGGCCGGATGCCCGTCCACCGCAGTAATCATCGGGCCGACGACAAACAGGCGCGGTGAAATCGATGTCCCTTCACGTTCGTGATCGCGCAAGCGAAGGATCCAGTCGAACATGTCGCCAGCGCTCCGCACGGTTGTCACGCCCCAGTAGAGGTCCGCCCGCAAATCTCTTAAGACCCTCTCAGGCATATATTCGAGAGGCGAATTTGCAGAGCCCGCGCTACCAATAAGCAAGTGAACGTGGTCATCTATGAGACCTGGCATCACGGTGCGCCCGTCTGCGTCTATGACGTGGGCGCCGGCCGGAATCGCCGAATCCCCTTCATGAAATACCGCTTGAATTCTGCCCCTTGCGATGACAATGACAGAATGCTCGACTGGAGAATGGCCAGTGCCGTCAATCAATCGTCCGCCGCGAACATACAGCAAGTCCGGAGCAACGGGCGCTCGGTGACGCGTGGCGAAATAAGTCGCCGCCAGCAAACACAGCGCCAGTGTCAGCACAGTTAACAACTTGGACATCATCGAGTCCTCAGAGTATTTCTTCCCAGAGACAGGCAGCTTGCATGAATCTGAAGCGAGACGACCATAAGAATCTTTCTTGAAGCACAGATGTAACGGCGCGCGAATCTTATTTGGAGGTGTTCCTGGCTGAAGTTCTTGAGATACCCTCGAGTTCCTTCTTCAGGTTTTCGTCAAGCGGATAATATGTCAGTCCGAGGCGCAGGATTTCAGCAGCGCGCTCCCGCTTGTCATGCCGTTTCAAGGTGTCGGCGTAGTAAAAGTAGACCATCTGGTACGGATACCACGGATGCTTTTGCATCACCTGCAAGACTAGTAGCTGCTTGAAGTCTTCCTCGGCGCCCTTCAGGCCGCCAGGCGAGTATGAATAGGTGATTCCGCGACCCAGTCGCGCCATAAAATTATCTGGCTCGAGGGCCAGCGCAACATCCAGATGTTGCAGGCTAAGATTGGCGTAGCGAATGACTTCCGGTAGATTTGGCGGCTGGGCGCGTTCGAACGCGGAAGCATATTCACCGTAAGCGGCTGCCAGCCCCGCCCGCGGATCCGCAAGGTTGGGATGGAGGATGACAAGCTCCTGCATGAACAAAATCGCCTGGTCGAATTTCTCGTACTCCTGCACGATCCGATCGAAGCTGGCCCAGAGCACTCGAAAGGTGGGTTTACGCGCCTCGCGCGACATCGTTCTCCCCAGCGAAATCAATGCCTGATCCACATCTCCTGACTGAATTTGCCGCCGGGCCAATTCGAAGTCTTTGACGACGTCATCAGGCGAACTCGTCTCCACCAACGTCCGTCGCGTTTGCTCGAAGGCCGCTAGCACCTTTGCCCTTCGCGGATCAGGTTTTTGTGTCTGCTGGGCCGGGGTGTTGGACGCCCCCAGGACCAACACCATCGTGATAAGCATCACGACGCCAAAACCGGTCAAAAAATGATTTCTCTTCTTCACGATATATACACCCCCGTTTTGCGATTCCCTTAGCCCATCGCGCGGCGCTCGTCTCACCGGCTCACTCGATCACTATCTCTAAGGTTAGTAAAACTCGATGCGATCAACGTCGAGCCTGAAGCTAGGGATCGGTGGACCAAAAGTCTGAATCTGGAAGCGCACTGCTCGCAAATCCTTCCCTGACCACTTGAGTGGCGCCCCGAAACCCAACTGCTTAAATTTACTGAAAGGAACGACGTATTCATTCCACTCCGCTCCCGACTTGAACGAATAGCCAAAGAAGTCGTAGTCCTTAACTTCTTTAGTGACGAGCACAAAAAAGAACTGCCCGTCGCCCCGAGCGTGAAAGCGTACGCCGGTGAACTGGCTGACATCGGTTACGTCTGTCGGCCCTACGGCGAGGGGAAATTCGAGGCCGGCAAAACCGTATGGATAATCGTTTGTGATCGCTCCGGAGACTTGCAAACCCTGGCCTGTCGAACCCTCGATCCGTTTCATGACGATAGTCGAGGTTCCTTTCATGGACTTGTCCGTGTAAGTTCCAGGGTGTTGGCCGGTAGCGGTTGCGTTCGCCTTGAAGTCCACAATCTTTCCGACACTTTGTGCCGGCGCAGTTGCAGCGATCGAAAGTATCCCGGCAAGTGCAGCGAGACACATGATTTGTTTTTTCACAGTTTTTCTCCTGAAGATGGGACAAGGTCCCTATTTATCTTTTTTGACCAATTTAGTTTCAAGTGCCTGTAGTCCGAGAGATTTCGGGTACAGCGTCAAACCTTCAGTCAGTACCAGTCGCGCCTCAGCATCCCGTCCGCTCTTAATCAATCCCGAGACAAACGCGGAGTAGACTGACGGAAAAGGAAATCCGTGCAGGTCGCCAGGGCGCATCGCTATCAACCTTCTGAATTCCGCTTCCCAGACCGCTTCCTTACCCGGAACATAAGTCAGATACATGGCGTGCCCCATCAGGGCTTGAAAGGAGTCCGGGTCAAGCGCCAGCGCGACTTCGTATTCGGCAAGCGACTGGCTGGAAGCTTTTAGCATCTCGGCGCGGTCCCGATCTCTGAGCCACCCGGCGTACATTCCGTAAGTGCTCGCGAGAAAAGTGTGCACATGTGCGAGTTTTGGCCGCTGGATCGAAATGTTTTGCAAAAATCCCAAGGCCCGCTTGAACTCTCCTCGATCGGCAATTAACTGACTGTAGGGAGCCCACAAAACCCGCGACTCATCCTTCTTGATGTCGGTACTCAGCGCCTCTTCGAGCGCCTTGAACGCTCCCTCCGTATTGCCGGCGGTCGCGGCGTCAACTGCCCGGTCATAGGCAGCCAGCGCTTCGCGCGAAACTTCTTTCGGATCCATCACATGAACGATGCGTTTGTAATGTTCCAGGAATTTGAGGGTCTCAGCGCTGATGGATGGCTGCGGCGGATTCGCGGACGGCGTCTGGCCTGAGGCACTGATGCTCGACCACCCAAATAAAAGCAAAGCCAGAACCAATGACTTGGGTAACGTTAGACGGTTAGCTTTTTTTCTCATTGCGTGCCTCCGATTGCGGCAGAGTACAGCGCTGCTTCTTGCAGCCCGTCCACGCCGAGTAAAGTGCTGACGTCATCATCCATGAACCCGCCCAGCATCACGCTGCCAAGCTTCAAAGCGGTCGCGGAGAGACACAGGTTTTGCCCAACGTGTCCCGCCTCCAACAGCATGAACCGATAGGCGCGCTCGTTGTATTTGATTGAACTTCTCTTAAGCACGCCGGTGATGATGACCAGCAGGGGAAGTTTCTGAAACATCTCTTCGTAAAAGAAAGCGCGTCCGAACTCATCGCGGAATTGGCCCAACTTAATTGGCTCTATATGGTGATCGATTGTTCGATAGTGATAAATGCCCGGCGTAATTCCTTCGACATCGAAACAGGCGGCATACACCTCCAGCGGGTATAGCCCGCCGCCTGAGGGGGCGGCGCGCAGGCGTTGCTCGATCTTGAAAGGCAGCATGGCGCGTCCGGTGATGCCGTAACTGTTCTGCAGGACGGTGCTGAGTTGGTCCTGTGTTACGGCACTCCCGTCATAGGCTCGGCACGAACGACGACCGGCGATGATCTCAAACAGAGCTTGGGCGAGCGGCGGTTGGCTCGCTGCCAAAGGCTTTGGCAAAGCAATACTCTGTATTGTCGGGTATGTCTTATAAGCTTGCGCAATTCGTTTTAAGAAAAATTCCTGACCTAGCACGCGTTGCATCCGTCGTCTAAAGCCGCGGATATTGGCATGATTAAGCTTGGAGGCTTCGTGAGAAATCTCCTGAGGAGAAGTAATGGTCTCTTCGAAGAGCAACACTAGAGGGTCTTTGCGCGCGGTTTTCTTCAGAATATTCATGACACGTGTTCTCTTTTCCCAGTTCCGAGACGCCTTACCTTTCAAGGCAGTGGATGCGGATAGGGATTCAACTCTTCTTCCTTGATCAATCGGTCGCGGTAACCAAGCGTGACGGGCAGACGATAAAGACGCGGACAGCCGAGAAACGGACGGAGGTGATCGCCATGCAACAACTGAAGACCGGGAGTGATCACGCGCACTACTTTGAAGCCCGCCTCTTCCACGTCAGGCGTCGTCAGATCCACCACGATCACATCAATGTCTTGCTGGCGCAGTCGAGCCAGGTACACTTCAATGTCGCCACTTACCGAGCCTGTCGAAAGATCCGGCATGTCGCTCAAGTTCACTGTTGTTCTAGGGCTCGTGATGAAGTCCAGCGCGCCGAAGTGATGCGGCATCTTGCTGTAGACGCGCGCGTGATCGTCAAAGTCGCGGATGTTTGAGAAATCTTCGGCGCATTCCCACTCTGGTTCCTGTTGAAAAGCGAAGCGCAAGTAAGGACGGCCTTGCGCCGCCTCGACAAAACTCTTTAAAGCCGCCCGCTCAGGAGAAAGGTTCGCGCAGCAACCGGCATTGATCATTCGCCCTTGATTCGAGTCTCCGACCAGCAGCACGAAGAAGACAGGGAGGCCGAGGTCGCTGGTCGCATCGCAAATGTAATAACGCAAGCCGGGAAGCGCGAAGTTCTTCTGGAACGTTTCATACAGCCCACTGTTGCGGTCCACTTCCACGTGCGGTACGCGCATTCGCGTTAACCACATACTCGTCACTCCGTCGCGCTCTACAGCTTCGCCGATCCCCGAAAGGATGGCCTCCTCCAAGGTGCCGCCGCAGGCCAGTCCCGTAGAGGTTGTGTTAGAGATAACTACCTCGCCGCGTTTGGCATCGACGCGAAATGGCAGATAAGTAAGCGCGGCCGGAACGAGCGTCGGACGTTTGTGTTGCAGCGAATATCCCCAGGTCCAGGTGATTCGAGTCTCAGGTGTAAAAGGTGTGTACTGGAAGTCCGGCTGTTGGTATTGACGCTCAGAGAACAATCCGAATTTTGCCGGGTGCACAGCATCAGCGGCCACATCGTTATAGGCAGCGAACACTAGTTCGTCTGGTTCGTAGTACGCCGCGCAATAGCGCTCGACGCCTTCCCCGATTGTCGCGGCGATGGCCCCTTCTCGACTCAGCGACGCACCACCCATGCGGACCGACATGCGATTAAAGTTCAAGCGCTCGGTATGACAGGTGAGCGCGCCGTAGGCATGAATTGTTGGATCGCCTTGCTCTATCGAGTTGGGAATAATAGAGCGCACGATTCCCGTAGTGGGGTCAAATAATTTTTCGCCCTTGAGGAGGCTGGCCGGCAACCCCGTTCGCGCCACGTCCCGTAATTGGATCTGCTTCACTTAGGCTCCTGCCAAAAGGAGAGATTGCTGCCGCCGCGATTAACTCCGCACGCGTAACAGCGAGGGAGCTTGAGTAGTTGGTGAGAAATAACCTCGAGTGTGAGCACGTTGATTGAGACAAATTTGTTGTAGATCTCCGGCTCGTAAAATTGTG
Organism: Pyrinomonadaceae bacterium; assembly: GCA_035639235.1. GTDB lineage: Bacteria > Acidobacteriota > Blastocatellia > Pyrinomonadales > Pyrinomonadaceae > UBA11740. The sequence goes on from DASQYL010000008.1 coordinate 12,972, forward strand.
TGACATGCTTAATGATTTCAATCATCGTCATGCTCGCCACCATCGCAGTCAGGGCGGGGAGCAGACCCGGTAGCGCGCGTTGTTGCGGATTAGCTTTAGCTACCCATTCGGTCCAGGCGCGATACTCGTCATAAAACTCAAGATTGCTGTTGACGCGAAGTTGATAACAGGTCAGGCAAGCTGTCTGTTTCGGTATCGCGAGGGGACCGACCACGCCCACGGTGCCGTGCGTTTGACTGTGCGCGAGCGCTACACCCGAGCTCTGTGAGATTTCGTTGATCCAATCAAGCAGTTTCGGCTCAGGACGATCGAGAGCCAACGCGATCAGCGTCGGCGATTCTTTTTCAAGAGTCCCCTGAAGTGTTTCCTGCTCTGCCAACGGCAGGTGCGCAGCCTCGAAGCTCACCAGCGGATTGATCTCGGAGATAACAGTGCTGGCTTCCAAATTGATTCCGAAGATACGTCCGACGCCTGCCTGCGCGGCTTGCCTCGCCAGACTGGCGGCGAGCTCACCTTTCCCCACTATAGAAAGGCGCGTGTCTTTCAAACGCTGTTGCGCTTCCACGGGTGAGCCTTCTTCCAGCGTCAAATCGAAAAAGCCCAGCTGCTGTCGATAGTGTTCGTACTCTTCTGTGCTGAAATTTGCGGGCAGTACCGGCGTACCCTCTTCAAGAATCCCGGCAGTCTCCAGCTTCTCAATCACAGCATGAACGACCTCAGAACTAATATGAGGTTGCATGGTGGTGACAATCGTCTCGGAAGTGTGCTCGCCGTCGAGCAGCGGCAACAGATGGCTGAAGACCTGGCGAACCGTCGCCCCGGTAAGCATCATCGTCTTTTCCGAACTGCGAATTTGATAGCGATCTCCATTCTCCACAATTACCTCGGAGGAGGACTTGATCTTGGGTTTTAGCATGCCATCTCCATTTGCAACCGCTCGTCACCTCAACACCCTCGTGGGCCATTGAAGCCAAGAGTATTGAGGAGAATCTATTGGCAGACAACGAATAACGACTGAGCAGTATGAATAATTGATTGAGTAGTGAAATTGGGGGGTTGGTTCGAAGTCCCGCAACGAACCATCTGTTGAAGGAGGTTAAGTTTTCGGCGGATTGGAAGACGTGTCGGAAGGTGCAGCGGAGAGTTGAAGTTTCCAAAGAAAAAACGCGCGTAGCCTACCAGTGCGGATGATCTGCTACACGCGTGTTACAAGAGGAACGGAGACCGGGGAGCAACGCGGATTCAGACTGACTCGCACTACCGCTGCTTTGATCTGTTGCCCCCAGGTCTCCTTCGGTTCAAAAAAATAGCGACGAGATTGATCGTCGCCAGGTACTGTTAGTTGTCGACGAGACAGCTACAGCTCGTACTGGTCGAAGTGCAAGAGCCGGCCGCCGCGAGCAATTCGATGTTCTGCTCCAGAACTTCGATTTGCAAGTCGAGCTGCGGACTCGGCGCAAAAGCCTCTGTTGTGCTGAAGGGCTGTTGTTCTTTCATTTTTCTCTCCTTTAACTACTTGATGACTTAGATCTCACTTAAGCATCAAATTGATTCCGCTGGTGCGGGTCTTTAGGGTCCTTTGGGTCCGATATGGTGAGCACCGAAGTGCGGCACGAACCCAGATGGCTTGCAGCGCAATTAGGATTCAATGATGATCTCTTCCGTATTGTTGCTGCAACTGGAACTGCTGGAACTACATCCTCCGGCGGCGGCGATCATCAAGGTGCGGTGCTCCAGGACTTCGATACTCAGATCCATGGACACTACGCCCAGCTTTGTCTCCGGTGAGACTGCTATCGATTTTGTTTGCTTCATGTTTCCTCCTTTCCTCATAAGAGTGACTGAGACGGTCAGATTCGGAATTCGCGAAGTCTTCCATAGTGAATCGTTCAAAAAAATAGCAACGAGATTGATCGTCGCCAGGTACTGTTAGTTGTCGACGAGACAGCTACAGCTCGTACTGGTCGAAGTGCAACCGCCGGCCGCCGCGAGCATTTCGATGTTCTGCTCCAGAACTTCGATTTGCAGGTCGAGCTGCGGACTCGACACGAAAGCCTCCGTTGTGTTGAAGGGCTGTTGTTCTTTCATTTTTCTCTCCTTTAACTACTTGATGACTTAGATCTCACTCGATCATCAAATTGATTCCGCTGGTGCGGGTCTTTAGGTGGTCCTTGGTCCGATATGGTGAGCACTGAAGTGCGGCTCGAACCCAGATGGCTTGCAGCGCAATTAGGATTCAATGATGATCTCTTCGGTGTTGTTGCTGCAACTGGAACTGCTGGAACTACATCCTCCGGCGGCGGCGATCATCAAGGTGCGGTGCTCCAGAACTTCGATACTCAGATCCAGGGTCACTACGCCCAGTTGGGTCTCCGGAGAGACGGCTATCGATTTTGTTTGCTTCATCTTTCCTCCTTTCCTCATAAAGAGTGACTGAGACAGCAGATTAGGCATTCGCGAAGTCTTCCCGATAGTGGATCGTTGATTCGGATTGTCCTGTAATCGACTAAAGTAAAGAGCCCGACGAAGACCTCTGACATTGTGTGTCAATAGAAGGTGAGCAAAGCCCGTACCGTGCGAGAATGGGGTCTACTTGCGGCGATTCTTCTTCAACAAATCGGTTCACCAAATGTCACTGGCCCGAACTTAACCTCACAGAACTACAGAATAACTTCGAATATGCGAAGGGACTCAGCATCGCTAGCGGAACCGGTGGGGTGGAGTATTTCGATGGCTTCCGGTGAAGGCGCGGCAACTTAGTTGTCAGTCCGGTTGCCGGATTCCTGTGAGGTTGTCGAATTTCCGTTGGGAAATAGTCGCCGATACTTTTTGCGCAAACCAAAAGTCGATAGTCCAAGCTGGCGGGCGGCGTTTGAATAATTACCGTCATGGCGAAGCAATGCGCCGCGAACGTAGTGTCGCTCAACGCGGTTAATGGCCTCGCCGAGCATCAAATCGGCGGAGAGATCTATTGGGCCACGGGAATGCCCGTTCGGACGCTGATCAATCTCCAAAGCGTCAGCCGGCGACGGCAGACGAATTTCGGATGGGAGATCGTCGACTGTAATCAACCCGTTGTGTTCAGCAACTGTAAGCAGTTTGAGCAACCGATTGTTCAACTCACGCACATTCCCCGGCCAGTAACTGGCGGCGAAGCGCTCTAGCGCGTCCGGAGTAAACCGTGGCTTGGAGTTTCCGGTCTTAATCGAATATTTGTCCAGAAAGAAGTCGATAAGAATGGGGACATCTTCGGGGCGCTCGCGCAAAGACGGCACGGTCAGCTGAAGTACGTTGAGTCGATAATAGAGATCTGCGCGGAATCGATGAGCTGCGACTTCGGCCTCGAGATCACGGTTGGTTAACGCGATGATACGAACCTTGACGTGTGCCGGCCGGTCGTCCCCCACACGATGCACTTCGCCTTCCTCGAGAAATCTTAACAACTTGGGTTGAAGATCGAGTGGCAGCTCACCGACTTCATCAAGCAACAGGGTGCCGCCCGCGGCGGCGCGAATGATGCCGACTTGATCCTTAGTTGCTCCAGTAAAAGCTCCTTGCTTATGACCGAAGAGGTGACTCTCGAATAACTCGCGGGGGACCGCCGCACAATTGAATGGAATTAAGGGACCACCATGACTAGGGCTGTTTAGATGAATGTAGCGTGCCATCAATTCCTTGCCGACGCCTGTTTCACCGCTGATTAAGACCGGCATATCGCTGTTGGCCGTCCTCTTCGCCAAAGTCATCAATTGGTGCATCGCCGAACTGCAAAAGGTAAGTTGATTTTCCTGAGAGGCAATAACTGGCGGCGAAATGATTTGTACGGCTGAAAGATTTGAGTGGCCACCTTGATCAGCGAACGGGGCGCTGATTTGCCCGGAGATCTTCTCCAGATGAAAGCGTACTTCCAGGATCTGTTTTTCAGAGAATGGGCCATCTTTTAGAATTGAGTGCAGTGAGGCTACCGTCGCCAGCAATTCAGTTGAACAAGACGGGAACCATTGTTGAGGAGCGCCGGTGGTGGCTTGCGTTTTTCGCATGATTCGACAGCCAAACTGAGCGTCTATCGTATGAAGGTCTAAGGAAGCGGCTCTTTGAAGGCCTGGGGTTGCTTTAACAGTCCCACGGCCTCTTTTAAGCCCGATGCGCGCTCGCGGCTTAACGACAGCTCCTTCCCATTCTGCAACTTGAGCTTATAGGTGCCCGAAAACCAGGGCAGGATTTCAGTCAGGTATTCGAGGTTGATGATCGTGCTACGATTAATTTGAAAAAAGCCTTCCGCTTTCAGATTCAGGCCAATTTCATAGATCGCTTTATTAATGAGAAAACGTCCCGTGGCCGTGTGCACGTACACGAGCTTGTCTTCAACCGCTATGAAGACAATGTCGCGGACACTGACGAGGAGGACGCGCGGGCCTTTGTGCACTGCGATCCTGGAGATATAGCTCGTCTGCTTTTTATGAAGCGTGGTTAGAAGATTTTGTACCGCTTCCCAATGAGATTCATCCTGGTTCGCCACAACTTGCCGTACTCGACCCAAGGCCTTTCGGACTCGATCGGCCGTCACCGGCTTGAGCAGATAATCAAGGGCATTCACTTCAAAAGCGTGAATGGCATATTGATCGTAGGCCGTTACGAAGATTATGACTGGCGGACTCGCCAGACTTGCCACTACTTCGAGCCCGTTGAGACCGGGCATCTCAATGTCCAGAAACACCAGTCCAGGACGAAGGTCATAGATCTGTTTCACGGCCTCAACACCGTTGACCGCCTCCCCCACGATTTTGATGTCGCTCTCAGTCGAGAGCGTTTCGCGCAACTCGCTTCGGGCCAATTCTTCGTCATCAACAAGTAGGGTTTCAATCATAAGTCACGCGTGCACAATGGGTTGGGAGACACTAACGCAAACATGATCTTCTTTGTACTCAATACTGAACTTGTGTGCTGAACCGTAAATCCCTTCCAGGCGATCACGTACATTCTTCAGAGCATGACCTTCCACAAAGACCTTTTCCGCACGCAAGTCCGGCCTGGTCTCCGTCTTGTTACAAACAGTGATGGAAAACTCTTGCTCCTCTCGCTTGACCTCGATACTGATGTCGCCGCCCCCCACATTCCTGCCAATTCCGTGTTTGATCGCGTTCTCGACGATGGGCTGGAGAACCAAACCCGGCAGCATCAGCCCATCGACACTATTCGGCACTTCGAGCGAGAAATTCAGACGGTCGCCAAAGCGCGCCCTTTCGATGGTCAGGTAGCTGCGTACGAATTCGAGGTCATCTTCAAGAGTGATTAGTGTTGTGTGAGTGCAGCGAAGCGTGTGCCTGTACATCGCCGCAAGGTTTAGGATTAACTGCTTTGCATCGGCGCTGTTTCTGTTCGCCAGCGCGGCGATAGTATTCAAAGTGTTGAAGAAGAAATGAGGATTGATTTGCGATTGTAGCGCTCGGAGTTGCGCATTGGCGGTCCGTTCAGCGAGCATCTTTTCGTGCAGCTTGCTTTCGTATAACAATCTTTCATTCGTCCTTACTTCGCTATGCAACCTGGCAAAGG
>DASQYL010000009.1:0-11755 GCA_035639235.1 Pyrinomonadaceae bacterium
CGAATCGCCGGCGCGCCTTCCAACCAAACCGTCTGCCAAATTCCCGTCGTGCAGTAGTAGTCGATTCCAAACGGCAAGCCGGTGAACGATTGCTTGCCGCGCGGCTGGCGCGGGTCCTGTCGATCTTCGACGCGCAAAGTCAGACGATTTGTCCCCTTGCGCATGTAAGGCGCGATTTCAAATTGAAACGGAACATGACCGCCCTGGTTATGTCCAACTTCATGGCCGTTGATCCAAAGCACGCACGAGTAATCGACGGCGCCGAAATTCAGCAGCACATCAGATTCTTTCCAATCTTCGGGGATTTCAAAGTTGCGCGCATACCAAACGACCTCATGAACCGCTTTGTCGTCGATGCCGGACAGCTCGCTCTGATAAGCGAACGGCACCACTATTCGCAGCGGCAGCGTGCGGCCGTCGTGCCAACCTTCTTCGAGTCCTTTGTTGTCGTCATCGAAGGCGAATTCCCATTCGCCGTTCAGGTTCAGCCACTGGTCGCGCACTAATTGCGGGCGCGGATATTCGGGGCGGGGAATTCCGTTCGGACTCATGACTCTCTCTTCACGCTGCCGTGTGTGACTCATGTCTGAAATCTGGCGCTGCTTTGCGCCTTTACTTCGCGGCCTTCGCAAGCTTTGCGTGAGGGGTCGCATGCCAAGCTGCAAGTGCGCAAGGAACCGCAAACTCAGGCCACGGTATTACCGAAAATTTCGCGCTGCCGTTTTAGCTCATCCGCTAGCGGTTGATAAATCTCGCGTTCACCTTTGTCATTCGCATAATCCCAAAGCCCGTTGTAGCAATGACGATCGTCGAGCCAGCCGGGATGGTTGACGATCGGATACAGACAAATTCCCTCGAGTTGCACACCATCGTTCGCCACAGCCAGCGCTTCTCTGCAGACGTAGCGAAACCACTTCGGCCGCAGATCATCCTCGATGCCAGTCTCAGCGATGAAGAACGGGCGTTGATAACGGTCGTATATTTCTTTAATGATATTTCTCAGCGGCTTGTAACGCGGATTGTCCTGATCGATGAAGCCCTGGCCGAGAATCCATTGGTTGTGCACGTAGTAATTGCCGCCCATTATGTCGAGATACTTCGGTGCGCCGCCAAGTTCAGGCTTCAACGTGCCCGCCAACATGTCCCAAGCCTGGAATTGCGAAAGGCGATAGCTCTCTGCCTCGTGCACCTGCTTCTTATTTTTTGGATTGAGCGGCAGGACATTGATCATTGGATCGATTTGCGTGATGCGCGTGCGACTATCGACGTCCCACAGCGCTTCGCACACACCGATGTTTGCGCGTACGAGCTGTTCTTTCAGGTCGTCGCCGCGCCGCGTGCAGAAGGGATTGAGCACGGCGCTTTCGCCGGCGGCCCAGGAGAAAAATGAAATTTCGTTAGTTGGACAAGCGAAGAGAACGTTGTCGGTTTCGTTCTGCCAAACATGAGCGAATTCGCGAGCGAAGGTGGCGAGTGCATCGATGAAACGCGGCTCGAAAAGATCGAGCCAGCTATCCGGCCAGCCGTAATGAAAGATGTCCCAGATGATCTGGATGCCCAGCGACTGGCCCGCGTGCAGCATCGGCAGCAGGCTCGACCAGTCGTAATTGCCCGGGCTCTGCTCGATTAAGTGCCAGCGCAGACCTTCGCGCGCTGTCCTGATGCCTTGATCGATCAGTCGTTGATAGTCTTCGCGCGCGAAACGATCGTGCCGGGTGAACGCAATTTCATCCAGACGCTTCCCGGTTGCCAGACGATGCGTCGAACATTCAAAGCCGCCGAGAAAGAAACTTTCAAACAGCCTTTCGTATCTCACCATGCTGCGAACCGCCGACGATCGTCAGGTCGGTCGTGATGGTGGCCCGACTTGCCGGCTTGTTGATCCCACTTTGATGACCGTGCGCGAGCAACAGCGCGTCGGACCGCTTGGCACTGACCATCTTCGAATAGACGGTCAAGGCCTGCGCCACGATCTGGTCCATGTTGTAATACTTGTAAGTCGCCAGACGTCCGACAAAATGAATACCGGGCGTGTTGTCGGCGAGCGCCTTGTACTTCGCGTAAATGGCTGCGTTCTCTTTGCGTGGCACCGGGTAGTAGGCGTCGCCTTCGCTCTTCGGAAATTCGTAGACGATGCTCGTCTTGACGTGCTCCTGGCCGGTCAGGTATTTGAATTCAGTCACGCGCGTGTAGAGATGCTCGTTCGGATAGTTGATGACCGGCGCTGATTGAAACACCTCAACGTTGTGCGTTTCATGCTTGAATTCGAGCGAGCGGTAGGGAAGCTTCCCGTAGCAATAGCCGAAGAAAGCATCGACCGGACCGGTGTAGATCATCTCCTTGAACGGAATGTCTTTTTCGATTTCGCGATAATCGCAATTCAAAATGATCTTGATGTTCGGATGATCGAGCATGTTCTCGAACATGCGGGTGTAACCGCGCAGCGGCATCGCCTGGTAAGTATCGGTGAAATAACGATCGTCGCGGTTCGTCCGCGTCGGAATGCGCGAAGTGACGCTCGCGTCGAGTTCCGAAGGGTCGAGGCCCCACTGCTTATTCGTATAATTCTTAAAGAATTTTTCGTATAGTTCGCGGCCCACTTGACTGACTACTACGTCTTCCGATGTCTTGATGTGTTCGCGCGGTTCAGCGACCTGCTTGAAAAATTCTTCGACTTCGAACGAAGTGAGATTCAAACCGTAGAGTGAATTGATCGTGTCGAGATTGATCGGGATTGGAACTATCTGACCGTCGACGCTGGCGCGCACACGATGCTGATACGGCCGCCATTCGGTAAAGCGCGACAGGTACTCGAAGACTTCGCGCGAGTTTGTATGAAAGATGTGCGGCCCATACCGGTGAATTAAGATGCCGTGCTCGTTATATTCGTCGTAAGCATTCCCGCCGATGTGCGGCCGTCTGTCGCACAGCAGCACTTTCTTGTTCGAGCCGCGCGCGAGTCGCTCAGCCAATACGCTGCCCGCGTAGCCGGCCCCGACAATTAAGTAATCAAACATTTAGTTCTCCCCTTATTCTTGATAGTTAGTAGTTCGCCGCGCTGAGTTGTTGGGTCGGCGCCTGCAGCACAGAGATGGTTATCTGTTTTCGTTCCAGCACCTGATCTATGAGTGCGGACATTCGCGTCCACGTGTCATCCCATGAAGTCTGCGCCAAAAACTTATCGACGCGCTTCAGCCACTCATCGCTGGCCGGCTTGAGTGCATTTTCAATCGCGGCGATGAATTCATCCCGGTTGTCGGCAATTTGCACCAATTCCATCTCGCCGTATGGACGCACCACGTCCTGAATTGGAGTCGAGACCACCGGCTTCCCGGCCGCCAGATATTCCGGAGTCTTGGTCGGACTGATAAATCGCGTCGATTCGTTCATCGCAAACGGCAACAACGCCACGTCCCAGCCGGCGATGTACTTCGGCAATTCCTGATAGCTCCTGGCGCCGAGGTAATGAATGTTCGCACGTCGCGGCAGAGTGTCCGGATGAATTTTGACGACTGGGCCAATCATGACGAATTGCCAGTCCGGCCGCGCGGCGGCAACTTGATCGATCAATTGAACGTCGAAACGTTCGTCGATCACACCAAAGAAGCCAAGGCGCGGATGCGCGATGTCGCGTTGATCTTCAGGATCTTCTGTGAGCGTGCGCGCCTGGTTGAAATGGGCTCGGTCGATGCTGCTCGGAAATGCATACACCGATGGATGCCGGCGGCGTTTGGCTTCATAAAGGCTGTAACCGCCGGTGAATACAATGTCCGCTTGTTTCAACAATTCTTTTTCTCGTTCGATCAGTTTGCGGGGCGCGCCTTTGAATGCGGAAAGTTCATCCATGCAATCGTAGACGATCGCGATCGGCGACATCTGACGCGTGAACTCCAGCGCCATGGGCGTGTAATACCAGAACAGGTAGTTGCGAATGCTATTCTCGGTGAAGAAGCGAAGAATCATCTCCTTCAACACCGCTTGCGTGGCGACGTCGCTGCGCAAACCTTCCGGCAGATGCGGCGTGATGACCTTTACGCCGTTGTCACGCTCACGAACATCGAGGTGCATTGAGCCGTTAAAGACAGGTTCTTCGAAAAAAAAGACGCGCGCCTCTGCCGCCGCTCGCTTCAGCAAGTGCTGGGGACGCTGGTAAACAAAATCCCAACGGAGGTGCGACCAGACGATCAAATCAGGTTCCGCATCGTTTCCGGTTTGCTGGAATTCATTGGCCAAACCGAAGCCGGGTTGATCCTTCAATTCGTTGTTTGTTATCGACTGATTGGGTGGTTGCAAAGACACAAATATATCCTCCGAGTTAGTTAAATCTTCTGTTCACCATTGGAGGTAGAACTCAGAGTGAGAGGTTCCAGCTCCTGTTGGCCTTCAAAAAAACGGGCCGACGATAAGCGACTGAAGTGCAACTGTAATCGACCACATCTTAGAAATTTCGCGTGTCGTAATTATCACCGAACGATTGTCTCTTTCTTGTATTGGCGCGTTCATGCTCTCTCACCCGTTCGCCGCTTCGATTCAATACAGCGATACAAACGGTACGTTTAGTTTTCATTCGGAAAATCCGACTTTAATCGCTTCGCTGATGAATAGGAGCAATCGGAATACCACGGAGTAACGTGGTTCGTGTGCCACAATCGCAGCCCGGTAAGCAGACAACTGGTTTTCGCGCCGTTCGGCGAAATGTTTATAGATACCGATTTTTCCAAGTAGTGTGGCGGTGAGAGAGTAAATGCGTGCCAGCATTGCTCTCTCACCGCCAGAGATGGCCGGACGCGCGTTTGCTATAAATATTTCGCCGCGCTGCGGCGATAACTCAACAAACGGCGTTGTGACTAACTGCGGCTACGCTCGGAATTCGCGACGTATTCGGGAATCGAAATATCAGCGTGAAGCCGCGGATCAGGTGCAGGACTCTCAGTAATTAACTTCATCGGCAACACGCCGGCCCAAACGTTCATTGCATAGTCTTCTTCGTCATCAAGTGGCGGACCGGTGCGAATTTTCGCCGACGCTTCATCGATCGGCAGCGACAAAACTGTGGTCTGTTGCAATTCAGCCTCGTTGGGCTTACGCACGTCGCTCCAGCGGCCTGCAATCATGTGTTCCGACAAGGCGAAGAGCGCCGCCAGCTTATCCTCACGATTTTCGATCGAGGTCGCGCGACCGAAAATCACTACTGACCGATAATTCATCGAATGATGAAACGCGGATCGCGCCAAAACCAAACCGTCCACCAGCGTTACAGTCACGCACACGTCAACGCCCGCTTTGAGCGTTCGCAGCATGCGACTGGCTTGCGAGCCGTGAATTATTAACCGGTCTCCGTCACGAGCGTAGCCGGTGGGAATTACAACCGGCCGGCTGTCGACGACAAATCCGACGTGACAGATGAATCCTTCGTCGAGAATCTGATTAATGGTTTCGCGTTCCTGACTGCCGCGCTTCGGCAAACGCTTTAGCGTGGTGCGTGGTGTTTGGGGAATTTGATTCATAAAGTATTTCCCGAAGCATAATCAGGAAGGAACCGCGCGACAAGCCACCGTTAGAGTACCGGCTTTACCCGGGTTTTTCTTCAATGAGAAAATGCCCAACCTAAGTTGGGAATCTAACACTCCAAGAAAGAATGCGCCGAAGCTTTCGCCTCGGCGCAATGGCTGGGGTGACTGGGCGCACCGTACTCGCGCGCGCCCAGGGACACGAATGATGCTTACCTAATCGCTCACGCTGATTTGGTTGTCGACCGCTTTAACTCCCTTAATCGATCGCACCGCGCGTTCGACTTGGGACTTCTCCGCCGCGCTGTGAACTACGCCCATGAGCGTGACTTTGCCGTTTGCCACAGTTGCAGTGATGCCGAGTGACGACAGCGCCGCGTCGTTACTCAGTTTCTTATCCACTGCAGTTTGAATCGTTGAATCGTCGGGCGCGTTCGCCGTCGTGGCGCCGCTCGAACTAGTGCCGCCGCTCGTCGCGGGCGCCGGCTGGCCGTTGATAATCACTGGCGGTTGCTGTGGGGCCGACGCAGGTTGTTGGACGATCACCGGTGGTTGCTGTGCCGGTTGCTGAACGATCGTCTGCGGCTGTTGTTGCGCCGTCGTGTTCGCGTTGACGGCATTCTGTTGTTGATTCATCACGAACAGAATGATGATGGCGGCCAGCGCGATCACGCCCACTACGATGGCCGCGAGCGCTGCGCCCGAGACACCACCGCTCCGCTCGGGATAACTTCTCGCTTCTGAATGAATTTCTTCGCGCCGCCCGCTCGGCGTGTCGACCACTATTCGTCTGTGTTCTGCTTCGCGTTCCTGATAAGCCATCTCTTTTTTTCTCCTCCCTTTTCAAATTCCTCAGGGTTGAATCTGACTTTGACGGGAGAGGCCGTCGCCAGCTCTGTTGTGCAAACCTCATTCCCTCTCTCCGATCGCGCCAGGAATTCGATGATTTATCTGAGGAAATCCGAAAGAACCGTAGAAGTTTAACCGAAGGCTTTCGATAGAATATTCGTCGCCGCGAGATGCGCACGCGTATGCTTTCAATTCTCAATTGCATCAGAGTAAGCCGTCCGCGGCGCTTGACGAAGGGCATTTCTGCGGAGTAGTTTCCGCGTGTCAAAAATAAAATCTGCGAGGTCGTTATGCGCAAATTCTTCTTTGTTGGTCTTCTGATTTCGATCGTTGTTGGAACCGTTGTGTTGGCTGGTCCATCCGGTTATCACGTCGACAAGACTTACAAAATCGGTGGTGGGGCGGTTGGGATTACCTGACCGTCGACAGCAAAGCACGCCGCGTTTATATCTCACGCGGCACGCACGTGATGGTGGTCGATGCCGATTCAGGCGCCGTGGTTGGCGACATCCCGAACACGAACGGCGTTCATGGAATCGCCATCGCTTCCGAGTTTGACAAAGGATTTATTAGCGACGGCCGCGATAATAACGTTACGATTTTCGATCTGAAGAGTTTGAAAGTTCTCGGCACCGCTGCCACCGGTAAGAACCCCGACGCGATAATTTATGATCCGGTTTCGAAGCGCATCTTCACATTCAACGGCGCAAGCAAAGATGCGACTGCTGTCGATGCGAAGACCAACAACGTCGCCGGCACCATCGCACTCGGCGGTAAACCTGAAGCCGGCGTCGCCGACGGCAAAGGTCACATCTTCGTCAACATCGAAGATACGGGCGAGATTGCCGAATTCGACGCCAACAAGTTGACGATCGACAAGCGTTGGAAGATTTCGCCGGGCGAAGAGCCATCAGGATTGGCGATGGACCTGAAAACACGGCGGCTGTTTTCAGTCTGCAACAAACTGATGGTCGTATCGAACGCTGACACCGGACAAGTGGTCACGACTGTGACGATCGGAACCGGACCGGATGGCGCCGCATTTGATCCTGAGTTGAAATACGCGTTCAGCACGAACGGCGGCGACGGCACCTTGAGCATCGTACACGAAGATTCACCGGACAAATATTCTGTCGTCGAAAATGTGCCGACGCTCCGGCGAGCGCGTACGGTCGCGCTCGATGAGAAGACGCACCGCGTTTACACGGTTACTGCTGAATTCGGCCAGGCGCCCGCGCCAACGACCGAACAACCACGGCCGCGCGCACCGATGCTGTCGGGATCGTTTACATTGTTAGTTGTGAGCCGCTGACGACTGGGCAGTAGCCCGACCGTTAGGGGGCGCAACCGTCAGGTTAAAAGGGAAACGAAATGACTACTGAAGAACGACAACAACTCATTGCTCAATACAAAGCCGGTTATGACGAGGTCGCACAAGCCCTCGACGGCTTTCCGGCGGACAAACTCACCGCGCATCCGATCGAAGGGAAATGGAGCGCCGCTGAAATTGTTCATCATCTTGGAGACAGCGAAACGACGAGCGGCTTACGCCTTCGTCGTTTGCTTTCCGAAGATCACCCTTTGATTCAGGCTTACGATCAAGACGTGTACGCAAAGGAACTGCGCTACAACCAACGCCAGATGGGCCCATCGCTCGAACTGTTCCGCAGCACGCGCGCATCTACGGCGCAGTTGTTTGATTTCATGAACGATGACGACTGGCGGCGCGAAGGCACACACTCTGAAAGCGGATCTTACTCGGCTGAAGACTGGCTGAAGATTTACGCGGCGCACGCGCACAATCACGCCGCGCAGATTAGAAGGTTGCGTGATGCGCTGGCGGAAACCGCAGCGGCCTCGGCGTGAACAAAGCAGCCACAGATTCACACAGATAAACACAGATCAGAACAGAGCTTCGCATCGAATATATCTCTTATCCGTGTAAATCTGGGTTCATCTGTGGCTTGTTTGCTCTCACTTCATTGGAGGAGCTGCAACTCATCCAGCCGGATCCGTATGAATTTGCACCCTGGTCCGCGGCAATTCGGCTTCGATTGCGCGAATCACTTTGACGGTGAGGTCATGCGCCTCTTCGAACTTTTTCTCGCGTTGCACTTCAAGATGCAGATCGACGAAACGATGAGAGCCTGAGCGCCGCGTGCGCAGATCGTGAAATCCAAGCACGCCGTCCGCTTCGTAGCGACTGACGACCGTGGCGATCAACTCGTCAACATCTTCCGGCAGTTTTCGATCCATCAAAACGTTGATTGATTCGAACGCGACGTGCGCAGCCGACCAGAGAATGTAGACTGCGATCACGATCGAGACTATCGGATCGACCAGCCGCCAACCAGTAAATACCGTCACCGCCAATGCCGCCAACACGCCGAGATTGATGTACACGTCGGTGGCGTAATGCACGGCGTCGGAACTGAGCGCCGGCGAATCAGTTTGCCGCGCGACTCTTCGTAAGCGCGCGACCAGCGCGATGCTGACGACCACGGCGATTATCATCGAGGCGATGCCGAACGCTTCGGACTGTATCGGATGCGGCTCGCGAATTCGATGCACTGCTTCCCAAATAAGAAACGTCCCCGATAATCCAATGACGACTGCCTGAAACAAGCCGGCGAGCGATTCAACTTTGCCGTGCCCGTAAAGATGGTCTGCGTCGGCCGGGCGCGCCGCGATGCGCACCGCAATGTAATTCAGGGTCGAAGAAAAAATGTCCATCACTGAGTCGAGCAGCGATGCCCACACGCTGATCGAAGCCGTGAGCCAACCGGTCCCGGTTTTCAAAGCGATGAGAAACGCCGCCGCGTATATCGATAACCGCGCGGTCGAACTTTTCAGTGCGGTCTCATGTTGCAAATGGTGTTCAGGCGGTGCCATGCAGTTGCGATATCTGAGCGCAATGTTCGCGGATCGTTACCCAAGAGTTTGTTGGCCCGACTTCTTGATTATCAACTCAGGCATCGCCGCAGAGCGGCGAAATGTCTATAGCCAGCTTCATCTCCTGAGCCCGATTGCGCAAAATGCAAGGCATTTTGCTCAATCGGAGGTAAACAAAATACCAGTTGAACTATAAACATTCCGTGCCTACGGCACGACGCTTAATCGCGAAGCCGACAAGACAATTTGGAATAACGTCTCACGCAAAGCCGATCGCTGCTAAGAAACCCTCGATTGGATCGTCGCAGAGTCAAAGTATACTGCACGCCATGCGGATGCTTGTCGAGTTTATTGTTTTGATTTTGATTGTCAGTTCGGTTTGCGCGCAGCAATCAGCGCCGCAAACGCCATCGCCGATGACGGATCATGTGCGTCCGCATCCGCGAATTTTGCAAACTTCGATCGCCGGCGAACGGTTCGATCTGACGAGTCTCAAGGGCGCGCGTTTGTTTGTCGGCCCTCATGTCGATCGAAACAAACCTGTGCCGCTGATGATTCATTTTCACGGCGCGCCCTGGTTGGTTGAACGCCATATCGCGTCATCGCTTCCGCGTGCCGCTCTAATTACGGTACAACTTGGCGCCGGCTCGAGCGCGTACGGCCGTCCATTTCAGCAAACCGATCTGTTCCGAAATATTTTGCTAGAGGCGAGCGAACAGCTCCATCTGAAGCACGGTTGGTCGTCGATTACTCTTTCCGGCTTTTCGGCAGGTTACGCTGCGGTGCGCCAGATTCTTCGTTCGCCTGAATACTTCGCGTTGGTGAATAACGTGCTGCTGCTCGACGGGATGCATGCGAGTTATGTCCCCGAAGGGAAGCCGCTAGCCGATGGCGGTGCGATTGATCCGAAGGATCTTGATTCCTTCATCAGTTTTGCCAAAGAAGCTGTGCGCGGCAATAAGAATTTTGTCGTCACGCACTCAGAGATTTTTCCCGGCGCCTATGCGAGCACGACTGAATGCGCGGATTTCCTGTTGTCGCAGCTTGGTATTCAGAATCGGCCAACACTTCGACAAGGGCCTGTCGGCATGCAGCAACTAAGCGCCATCGATCGGCGCGGATTACACATGCGTGGCTACGCCGGGAACTCCGCGCCCGACCACATTGATTTTCTTCACGGCATGCCCGCATGGTTTTCGCTGCTGCACATCAGATGATTCATCCTTCTGAATCGAAAAGGATAATTACCGAGTTCGCGATGGATGCCGCACATGCCTGATGCGCCAGGCGATGAATAACACGAACGAGATAATCAATGCGGAAACAATTCGTGCCGCAACTCCGTGCAGTGTAATCGTGCCGCCTCGTCCGAATAGATAAAGCGTTCCCGTAATTAACCCGATGATTGCGCAAATGAAGTTGACGATGAACCACAGCGCAAACATTGCTACGATGAAGAAGATGCAGCCACTGAAAATTGCGGCGGCCGCTTGGTTGGCTTGCGGCATCGGCGGAGGTGCCTTTTCGTCGGCGCCCGCAAGTTTCTGATGAATGATCCATTGAATGCCGTCAAACCAGTGCCGAATTTGAATGTTGTAGTAACCGCCCACATCGAACAGCATGAATCCCGTGCTGCTCGCCCGCCTCACCAACAGTTCGATTTCGATTCTCGTTCCGCCGGCGACGGTTTGAAATCTAACCGTCGCCATCCCCCGATGAAAGCAGTACCCCTCAGCGGTGAATCCATCGGCCACATCCTGGATCTCCCACAAGAGTGTCTCGCTGACATATTTCCGCGCTGCTTCAAGCACATCATCGCGCGAAGCCTGAAACACTCTCTCCTGATGAAAATGCTTGTACTTCCAATCCATGAGCGTATTAGACAAAGTATCGATCGATATCCAAAGCACCATGAAAGATGCCTGGAATATCGATATTGCCGTCAGCCTTTATTAGGTAAGTAATCCGGTAGTGCTCGTAGAGGATAATACGAATTTCGCGCGATGTTTCTGCTTCGTATATGTAGCCGAGGCGCGGATGATTTCTCAGTAGTGGAGCCTTTTCGTAGATGTTGACGACAGTTCGTGCGGCAGCGTCGGCGTTATCCGCGGCGATATAGTCGTAGATATCTTTGAGCCAGATTTCAGCCTCGCGAGTCCAGCTTATTTCTGCCACGACTTTATCCGACGTTCCAGCTCTTCATTGGGAATTGTCCGTCGCTCGTCCGAATCTTTAAGCCCACGTTGCACCATGAGGTCGAACGCCAACTCACGGACGATGTCATCATAGCTGCTGTCGTCGGGTTGGCGTTTTATGATCTCGCTTATGTGTTCTTTTGCAGTCGACATCGTGTCTCTCCGTAAAATCATGATAGCGGGAATTGACGGTTATCGACAATGACCTCTAGCCATCACAAGTCATCCTCGTCTTATCGCATGTAATTTTCGGTCGTCGCGGCGGCGCTTCTCACCACCGTAATCGTCACACTCGACGGATATTGTTTC
>DASQYL010000010.1:0-2643 GCA_035639235.1 Pyrinomonadaceae bacterium
TGCGGCGGATAGTCACTGAATGATGTCCAGCGAATCTTTCGGTGCTTTTCGTCGTATGCATAGTCGCTCTTATTCACGAGCTTCCCTGCCGGATCAAATCCATTTTCAGCGATGAGATCTCCGGCAGAGTCATAGACGTAAGCGATCCGGTCGGACAGGTAGGTGAACCGGCTATGCGTTCCCGAACTTTCGATGCGGCGGCCTTGTGAATCGTAGCGATGTTTGTATTGGTAAAGGATAGTCCCTTCGTCCGTAAAATATTTCTCTTCAATGAGTCTGGCTGCGCGGTCAAAGATTTCGAAGGAATCGAGCTTTCGTTTGCCCCGGTGCCGTTTGCCCGCCTCGGTGGAGTAGCTAACGGTTTCAGTTCGCACGCTTGCGACCGGCCCGGAATAGCCACGTTCATTAGTTTTTGTCTGAGCAAGAGCAGGGTTACAGAAAATGTTCGCGGCACAGATGGCGACGAGAATGTTGAGGGACTTCATGGAGGTTGTGAAAGGCACCGAACTATGTATTACAACCAACGGTTGAGCATAAGAAGCTAATACAGGCGTCTTACATCATCATGAACTCACACGGCAAACTGAAAATTCGACGCGACAGAATTTTCCCATCAGCGCGAGTGCGAATCGCGAAAACCGGAGCCGCGAATTCGATTTGGCTGAGAGCTGACAGCTGTCAGATCTTAATTCCGCCGCTACCTTCCAAACTTTCTGTGACGGGTAGCAGCGCTGCACCGCGTGGCATGATGTAGCCGGAACTATCGTCGGGCACGTGGGCCAGCGCTTCGTCGATTGAATTTATCTTCGTCATTCGCATCGCTCGAGTCTGTTCCTCGGGCAAGTCCGTGATGATGTGAACGCGAAACCGCTCGGTCTTCATCAACAGCGTCCATGCCGTCTGGCCGTTGACTTCATAACCAACGCGCAGACGTCGTTCGAGCGCGCGCGAGTCTGGCGCATCAAACCATTTCATGAAATCGGCGCGGCCTAATCCATCGCCGCATTCGGCCAGAAAAATGATCGTGCCACCGTCGGCGCAGGCTTGCGCAGCCATATCGAGAGCTTTGTGCGCTTGAATCATGTTGATGTCGTAAGGCGCGCCGCCACAACTCACGATGACGACTTCGCGCTTGTCGGCAACACGGGTTGAGTGACTGGCAACGTAGTCGTCGCAAGCACGTCGATGCGCCGCACGCCAATGACCGGCGAAGATCTTTTCGACGCGCCCTTGTTCATCGACGATCGCGTTGATTGAAAATGCCGGGTTAATTATTTCCGCGACGCGTTCGCAGGCTTCGCTGACGGCATTGCCATCCAGTAAGCCCGCGCCGACGCCTTGACGACGGCCGCCGCGATCGAAATCCAGCGCCAGCATGTGCGTGGCGGCGATGGTGCGCGCCGACGCGAGACCGGGACAAATCGATTTTCGTCCGCCGCTGAACCCTGCGAAATAATGAAAACCAATCGCGCCCGTAACGATCACTTTTGCATATTCGGTCAGAGCGCGATTGATTTCGATTGGAGCGCCGCCGGGCATCGTTCCCACCTGAACGAGTTGCGTTGCATCGGAGGCGTCGTGATCTATCGTGCGAATGCGTTGCGCGATGAACGAGGTGAGCAATTCGATCTTTTCTGCGGGCCGAACTCCGCGATGAATGCCGGTGGCAAAGATGATCCCGATGTCGCTCGCAGCAATTCCCTCTTCAATCAATCGCCGGACCAACAAGTTGATGATTTGCGCGCTGCCCGTCGCGCGAGTGGCATCTGAGCAGACGATCAGCACTGAATCGTCGGCAGTAATCAGATCGTCCAGCGGTGGTGAAACGATCGGCGCATCGAACGCGGCATTGATTTCCGCGTCCGTCAACGCGTGCGCGTGCGTGGCAGGCGGCGCCAGCACCGCAAAGCGCTCAGGATCAAATGTGAAAGGAATCGAGGTTCGTCCGTAGCCGAGTTCGATCGTGGTCATTGGCTTAACTAATGACGACGCGTGGGCGTCATCGGCTTTCCGGCTGTGCGCGCGATGCAGTACATATCGTCCGGATCGCAACCTTCGACTTCCACCTGGATGGTCGAATGCGATATTCCGAAATGATGCTCCAGCTCCTGGTTAACGGCGCGCAAAACATTCTGCCCGCTACGAATGCTCTGTTCGCCAACCGTGATGTGACAACTGCAGGCGATGATACCCGAACCGATGGTCCATACATGCAGATCGTGAACGGCCAGCACGCCGGAAACGCCGGCTATCGTCTGCTCGACATGGTCCATGTCCATGCCACGAGGAATAGACTCGAGCAGAACGTTTAGCGATTCCTTCACTATGCCCCACGAACTCCACAAGATCAGCACGCCGATCACAATTGAGACGATCGAATCGGCCACTGTAGCGCCGGTGGCCGCGATGATCGCGCCTGCCAACACGACGCCCAACGCCGAAATCGCATCGCCGAACATGTGCACGTAGGCGCTGCGAACATTGAGGTCGTGTCCGGCATCTCCTTTTAGCGAAAGACCGATAGCGGTGTTCATCATGATGGCGATCAGCGCCACCACGATCATCGGCCCACTATGAACCGCTTGCGGATTACCCAGACGCCCGGCGGCTTCCCAAAAAATCAGCAGCGCAATCACCACCAGC
>DASQYL010000011.1:0-9743 GCA_035639235.1 Pyrinomonadaceae bacterium
ATCGGAATTCAGATTGCAAAATTGCGCGGCGCGCGCGTGATTGCGACGGCGAGTTCGGACCAGAAGTTATCAAAGGCGCGCGAACTTGGCGCCGACGAAATAATCAATTATTCAAACGACGATTGGCCCAAACAAGTGAAGCGACTGACCGGTGGCCGCGGCGTCGACGTGGTTTTCGAGCACACCGGCGCAGCGACCTGGCCTGGATCGATTCTGTCACTCAAGAAAGGCGGACGTTTGGTGACGTGCGGTGCGACCAGCGGTTTCGAGGCGCGCACCGATTTGCGTCACGTGTTCTATCGTCATCTAACGATTCTCGGATCGATGATGGGATCGAAAGCCGACTTGCTGGCGGCGATGAAATTCATCGAATCAGGGCAGATTCGCGCCGTGGTCGATCGAGTGCTGCCGGTGGCAGAAGCGCGCAGAGCTCACGAACTGATGGAAGATCGCGCGCAGTTTGGGAAGCTTGTGCTGAGCGTGTGACCGCCTCGTCACGGTTGCGGCGGCAGTAACTCAACGTTAAATCGCTTTTGCAACTCCGCCATTTGCGCCGGCTCGACCGGGAAATTCGATCCTGCGATTACTTTTTTCTTTTCGTCCGTCGTTACCCAATCAACCACGTGAGGCGCGTTCGTCCGCAGCACTTGCGAATCGTCTGAGGTGAAAGGCTTGCCGTCTTTCCGCGAGAAAACCCAAACATTAACGAAGTGACCATCGCGAATGTACTTCAAATCGCGCTCATATTCTGTTGCCGGAGTTGATTCAGGCCGGTAGGTCGACGTGTCCGGCGTCTCATCGTCAGACGCGGCGCGGCGGTGACAGCCAGCGGACAAAGACAAAAGTCCCATCGCGAGAATCATCACGAACCAGGCTGCACAATTTTTCTTCATCTTCAAAACACCTGCCACACGTTTTCTGAAATGCAAGTTCGTTAGACTTTAGACTCCGTTTAGGGTGAATTGTCGTCGTCATCGTCGGATTTATCTTTGTCGTCTTTCTTCTCCTCGGGCGGCGGCGCGGCCTTTTGATCGCGAATATGCAGTACGCTGCAATCGGAGTCTTCGTAAACTTTATCAAACCAGCCACTATTCAGCGCGCGATCGTAAAACGAATCGTGATCGCTGGTGTTATCGCTGAACACCCAGCGCGTGCCGAACTTGTCGCGAATCAAGGGGCCGGGGTCCTCCTCGTCGCCGGTCGTTATCCTAACGAAAAGATCCGACAGTTGGGGATTTTGATCGTAAAGATAGCTCGGGTCCAACCCGGAAACGTAAACATGCGTCGGATCGAAATACATCAGCCGCGGAAAGTCGTCCCAGTCGGTATTGAAGATCATTTCACCGGCCGGAATGTTCGCGCGCATCCAAAACACGCCTTTTTGATAATAGTCGCGCTCGTACTCGCGAGAGTCGGCGGCGCCGTGAATGTCCTTGGCAGTGCGATAGACGTTGGCAAATAGAGCCACCCCCAGCGCCACCGCGACGATTCCCGCCTTGATCAATTGCCAGTTCGTCTCGCTCTTCTTCTCCTTCTCAGCCGCCGCAGTTTGTTCGCGATCGAGAAAGGGTTGCAAATCGGCCAGCACGTCTTCGGGCAGCCGCGTGAACACCGCGCGGCCCTGCCAAAAACTTTCGAGCGTGAAAGCAGCGAACAAAATCGCGAAAGGCGGGAAGTATTCGGCGAAACGCTTGTAGCGCATCGTCATCAACATCAACAGCGTTGAGAGAATCAGAAAATAGAGTGGACGTTGGGCCCGTTTGCGATCGCCAAAATCGAAAGCGATGTAGCCGGCGAGCATCGCCACCAGCGCCACATAACAGTTGACGATGAATTCGTACGTGTCGTAAGGGTACCATTCCTGCCCAACCTTCGTAGCGAAATTGCCGGTAAGCTTGATGCGCGCGTGCTCGTAAAACAGATGCAGGTTGTGCGGAAAATATGGATTGATCACCAGACCAAGAATCGATCCGCCAATCACAAAAACGAGCGGACGCCATTCAAATCTCTCTTCGGTCCAGCCAATGACAATCGTCCAGATGATCGCCGCCAGCCACAGCAGCACGAACAGGTCGTAAGTCAATGTAAAGACGAAGGCGAGCGGCAGTAGTGGCCAGAATTTTTTCTCGAACAGGAAGTACGTGCCCGCGATCAAAAAGACGATCGCGAACGGCGGTGCCTTAGTCATGTTCATGCGATAGAGAAACGGCGCCGAACACGCGAGAATCGCCAGCAACCACACGAGCCGGTAGCGAATTTCGTAGCGCACTACCAGCCAGTAACAGGCAAACACCGCGATGCTGCCAAACAGGATCGCCGAAACCTTAGCGCCCGTTTGCAAGTCGCGAAACCAGGTAAACGGAATCAGGATGATGTGATAGAGCAGGTGATGATCGACATAGTTGCGGGGATTCAGCGTGGTCAACGGCAACCAGGGAAAAGCCGGCGGAAAATGGCCGCCGCGCAGGTTCTCCCACATCAAACGCGCCCACTTGATGTGGTAGTAGCCGTCATAGTCACCACAACAGATTCCGGTAGTTGAGTATTGCAGCCACCAAAAAATTAGCACGATGGCAACCGCGCCGGCCAGAAGATCGGCAGTGCGCAGCGCGGCTTCCGATTTGAACCAGTTCTCGCTCGGTTTGGCCGCCTTTGCTTCGTTGATTGAAGCTTCGCCGATCTGTTCCATTCGCAGACGGAAGAATGCCGGAACGAATCAAACAAAGCAAGACTTTAAAAGTGTTGGACTTGGGCGTTGGACTCCGGGCTTGTGCGGCGTCGTGGGCAAAAGCGCAACTCTAAACAGGTTGTGGCACAGCTGAGATCTACGCCAGCAATTCGCCAATGACGCTGAGCAAGTCAGAAGGATTGATGGGTTTGGTAAGGTGCGCGTTGAAACCAGACCGCAACGAGCGGCCGCGATCGTCGTATTCGGTGTAGCCTGTCACCGCGATCATAGGCGTGTGCTGGTAAGCTTCGCGTGTGCGGAGCGACTCAACCAGGTCGTAGCCGTTCATTTCAGGCATACCTATGTCTGAGATGATTAGATCGAATTGATTTTCCGAGCTGAGGTGCAGCGCGCTGTCGGCCGAGTTGGCCGTGGTCACGTCAAACCCTGCGTGCTTTAGAAACAGCGCAATCATTTCCGTAACGTCCGGGACGTCGTCAACTACCAGGATGCGCCGCGGATGAGATGCAAGCCGCCCTTTGGCTGGGGTTCGCCTCTTACTCGCCCGTTTCGACGGGCGATTAGCAAAGGCCTTATTTGGAGTGAGTAATTCGCTGAGCGACGCCGCTTCGCTTCTGCGCTTCGTCGATTGCCGAGTTTCGGGACTTAACATTTCAGGACGACGAAAATAATCATAGCCGCGGTTGATGCAATCAGCACGCCGCATACGCATCCAACTCGTCGCAGGGGATTCTTTAACTAGGGGGGAACTTAATCTAACCCAAAAGTAAGAGTCTGTCTACACTCGAGTTCAAGACCGCGGTGATCCTGCAAGAACTCGAAGGTGCATGATATCCTCGGCGCGTGTTGACGATTTCGCCAAATCGACTTCGCGTCATCGGCTTCGCGCCGCTGGTGTTCTTCGTTGCGCAAGTGGTCCACTACTGGCGATTTGGCGGCTTGGGCAATTTGGCGTGGATGTGCAACGTAGGAAATCTGCTGTTAGCGCTCGGTTTGTTTCTGAATCATAAAGAACTGATTCGCGCGTCGGCCATCTGGACCATTCCCGGATTGGCAATTTGGATTTTGTATGTGGGGCTGCCCGGCGGCTGGACTTCGGCGCTGGCCCACATTGGCGGAGTTATCGTCGGCATGTTGGTTCTTAGCCAGGTCCGCATGGATCGGGTGGCCTGGTTTTATGCTTTCGCCTGGTATCTCTTCATGCAACTCGTCTCTCGTTTGCTCACCTCGCCGGAAATAAATGCCAACGTGGCCCATCACATTCAGACAGGATGGGAAAAAACATTCACCAGTTATTGGAAATTCTGGATGGTGATGACGGCCGTGGTAGCGTTTGGGCTCTGGCTCATAGGAAGGGCCTTGTCATGGATGTGGCCGACGCGTGTGTCAGAACCGGGAGCGATAGCGACCGGATCAAGGCAAGCTACTGATAGCGCTTAAGTTTCTGAACAAGTGGGCTACGAGCGTCTTCATCCGGTCGCTAACGCTCCCGGTTCTGACACGCTATTTCTTGAGCACGACCGCTTGGGGACTCAACGTCACCAGGTGCCAACGCGACCAGGTATGGACCGGCTCGTTGAATAAGCGAATGAACGCAGTTTCCAGATACATCTTCTCCGGAGAGGGCCATTCGATCCGCACCACGGGATTGAAGGACGCATGAAACGCAGTCGACGAGTTTGAGGTCGACTGATCCGGCTTATTTGACTCGACTTTTTTCCCCGGCAGCTTCGCTTCGTAGGTAGCCGACGCGGTCAGTAGCGTCTCGCTCAATTTGAGTCGCGCTTGCGTCGGAGCTTTGCTGTTCGCCGCGTCATAAATGCCGATATCAGGTCCAAAAGCCGTGGCAATCTTCGACGAGTCCGGCGACCAAACCGGCGGCGCTTCCGCCAGGTTGTCGTCGAGCAACCTTTCCTTGCCGTCGATTCCAATCACGCGCGGCCGGCCCGCCGGAGTTTTGAATTCTTTCTCACGCGCGTCCCATTCGCTTTCTTTGCACGCGAGCGCCGCCAGCGCATGATTGTCCGGCGCCCACGTCAATCCGAAATAGATCAAGCCGTCGCGGGTCGTCAGCGGGCGCAACTCGTAACCATCCTTGTTACAAACATAAACCTGTTCGGTGTTGAAGACCTGGAGCGGCGCGAAGATTGGTCCAACCGTCGCGGTCGGCACCGGCGAGGCTGAAGGCAACAGCGGCTCGGGTTCTAAATTGGAAGGGGTCGGACTCGGCTGAGCCTCGGCGCTCTTGCGCCCGACGAAAGCAATCATGCTGCTGTCAGCCGACCAGGCAACTGAATCCTGAAATACCACGGCCAGCGTCGGCGGCGTCACATTGCGAATGAAACTTCCGTCCGACGAATAGAGATCGATGCGAAAGGTCGTAGTTGGTTCATCAGCGACGGCGTAAAGCGCGAGCGCACGTTGCCCATCGGGCGAAATGACCGTGCGCAACAACGCATCGTTGGGGCGCTTGCTTTCGAAATCCTGTTGGATCGGCGGCGCTGACTTTGCTTCGTCTGTAGTGAGATTCGCCGGCGCTGATACGTCTGCCTGGAAATTAAAAGCGAGCTTGTTCGCCGGCACGTCGCGTAATTGCCGCGGGCGCAAAGTCTGGCTATCGCTTTCGCTGCGACACGCCGTCACAAACAACTGCAGCGAGACGAAGAGCAGCATGGGAACTACTCGATGAAAATCGCGAAGCATTGATTGCGATCTTAGAAACGGCTGATGGCAGGTGTCAATTTGCAGTGCGCCGACTTGACGCCGCTTTGTAATCGTTTACCGAGTCGTCGTCGGTTTCAATTCCAACTAGAAAAAAGCGCCGTCAAGCCGGCGCACTCCAAAAATGTCGCGCGAGGACGGGCCAATGTTTGGACCCGCCATCTCCGAAGCCAGTGAAACATCAAGCGTGAACAGAGCGCGAATCGTGTTGCGTGGCGAGAGATGGTCTTCATCAGACGCGTCGTCGTCGACACAGTTATGTTCCAGCGCCCGCGCAATGCGACGCGGTAAAGGCTCCCAACTCGCAGTCTCTTTGATGAACTCGCGCGCCGCAAGCGCCCCGACGAGGTCGCAAGCCAACTCTTCTGCGCGCTGACCCTGGATACGCAAACCCGTGCGCGCCGCCGCGCGCCGGCCGATCGCCCGGAACAACGGACGCAGCGAATCAGACTGGCCGCTGGCGATGTGCGTCAATTCGTGGGCCAACACGCTAATCATCGCCTCATCTGATTTCAGACCGGCGAGAAAGATCGTGCCGAA
This sequence comes from Pyrinomonadaceae bacterium, assembly GCA_035639235.1. Taxonomy (GTDB): domain Bacteria; phylum Acidobacteriota; class Blastocatellia; order Pyrinomonadales; family Pyrinomonadaceae; genus UBA11740. The sequence goes on from DASQYL010000011.1 coordinate 5,951, forward strand.
TTCGATCGTGCGCGGTTCGCGCAAAGCGACCGACGCGTTGTCGCGCGCATCGACATCGGCCTTGACACGCTTCACTAAATCGACGCGCGCGATTGCCGCGTTTACTCGCGAGTGTGGGATGCCCGTGTCGTACAGGTCGTAGTCTTTCGCCAACTGAACGATCGCGTTGATGACGAGTTTGCGGGTCACCGGCAACAGACGTTCGGCGCGCCGCCCGCCCGCAACCGCATCGGGATTATTCACCGGCAAAGACGGGCGCGACTGCATTTCATCAATCGGCATACTGCCCTGTGGATCGCGGATCCGTTCCGTGCAAGTGGCGCCGATTGCGCGCTCGACCGTACGCCGATCGGCCATCGAAAATGCGTCGCGCGATGTCTTCGAATGTGCGCCGCTGCGCTGGGAGCTTTGCGCGGATGAGGAAGTCGCGAAATTGGTCCCGAGTATGACGGCTGCGATAAGAACAGCGGCGTATATTGTTCGCGATCCTCGGTGAGTCTTTGCGGCTCTGCCGCTCCGCAGTGCGGTAAGGCTGCGCCTTACCGACGGCGTCTCATAATGATTGAGCAGGCTACGCCTCCAAAGCGCGAGGCGGAGCCTCGCTGCTAACTCTAAAGCAAGCGGTAGCCGGAAAGGCAAAGCCTTTCCGCAGTGGCGGGCGGCAAAGCCGCGGAGGTCATAATTAACGAGCTTCATCCTTCCGCCTTCATTTTTCACCCTTGATCCCTACTACCTGTTCTTCCATTCCGGCTTACGTTTTTCCATGAATGACTGCACGCCCTCAGATGCGTCGCCGGTCTTCATCAAGTCATTCAAGTAAAGGTTTTCAACTTCGGTCAAAGCTGATTCAAAATCTCCTTTGCCGCCCAAGTCAAGCGCGGCCCGCGTGAATTGCAACGACACTGCCGACAGTTCGCGCAATTTTGTCAGCACCGATTCGGTTTGTTCTTTCAACTCCTCACCCGCCGCGAGGTGATTCACTAATCCCAGTCGCACAGCTTCCTGTGCGTCCACGATTTCGCCAAGTAGGATCATTTCACGCGCTTTCTTCTCGCCGACGATGCGCGGCAAAAGCACCGCGGCGACCGGCGGGAACACGCCCAGTTTGATTTCCGGCTGCCCGAAGCGCGCCCGCTCGCTGGCAATCACAATGTCGGCTGCCGCCACCAATTCGCAGCCGCCGCCGAGCGCCGGTCCATCGACGACCGCCACCACCGGTTTTGAAATTTGATTCAAGCTGCGAAAGATCGAATGAAACGCATCCAGCATCTTGAACACGGTTTCTTCGACGTGCTCTTCGACCGCCACGCCCGCACTGAAGGCACGCATTCCCGGCGCGGCGTCGAACACGATCGCGGCCAGGGCTTTTTGTCCGGCGCACTCGTTGAGCGCGGCGTTGATCTCGCGCATCATCGCGATGTTCAAAATGTTCAAGGGCGGCCGCGCGAATGTGATGCGCGCAACGCGATCCTGAATATCAAATTTGATGTGTTCCATGGGGTCAGAACCGCCTGCGGTAGCGGGCGGTTAGCCTTCGAACAATCCATGTTACGCGAGATCAACCGCCCGCTACCGCAGGTGGTTCTGACCTATTCGTCCGCCGGCTCGGTCACGACCGGCGTCTTCAAGTACTTCGCGAAGAATCGCACATAACGTCGCACGCGATCCATCTGGTGGCGCGGCTCGGTGAAACCGTGGTTCTCGCGCGGATAGACGACAAACTCCACGGGCACGTTCATCTCTTTCAAAGCCATGTAGAACTCCTGTGCCTGCGCAATCGGCACGCCCGTATCGACCTGGCCGTGCATGATCATCGTCGGTGTCTTCACATTCTTAACATACTTCATCGGCGAACGATCCCAGTAAAGTTCCTGTGCATCCCACGGCGATTTATCGGAATAGAACCAGCGCAGATAGCGCTGAATGTCATTCTGCGAGTACATCGAATAGATGTTCGTCAGACCGGCCCCCGGAGAGATTGCCTTGAAGCGATCCGTTTGCGTGTCGATCCAGAACGTCATGTACCCGCCATACGACCAGCCAAACGCGCCGAGTCGATCGGGATCCGCAAGACCGGCTGCGATCATATAGTCAACGCCCGTCATGCAATCGTCGTAATCGCCTTTGCCCCAGGTGTTCTTGTTCGCCTGCGCAAACGCGAGTCCTTTGCCTGTCGATCCGCGAAAGTTCGGTTGCAATACGGCAAATCCATTCGCCGCGAGCACCTGCACCGTCGTATTGAAATTATTGAGCGAGGCGCCCGTTGGACCACCGTGTGGATTCAAAAGGAACGGCACTTTCGATCCTGTTTGATATCCGACGGGTTTCGTCAGCACACCTTCGATTTCGGTGCCGTCTTTGCTCTTCCATTTGACGATTTCTGACTGCGCGAGCGAGTAGTCGTTCAGCCACGCATTTTGGTCTGTGATCGTTTTCACGTTGGCGAATGCAACGGCGGCGTAGATTTCAGTCGGTCTCGCTGCTGACGAAGTCGTTCCGACGAAAGTTCTGCCGTCGCGACTGATTTCACTGATCCCGGTTGAGCCACCGCGCTTCGTTAATTGCGTGACCATGCCACTCGCGACATCTGCGGAATACGCTTCGATCGCTTCGAGCACGTTGGTGCTGAAGTAAATCGTCTTGCCATCGCGCGACCAGACAGGCGTGCCAACACTCAGATCGAATTTCGAAGTTACTTGTTTCGGCACGCCACCATCTGCCTGATACAAGTACAAATAATTTGTCGATGGGCCCGGATCGCGATCGGTGGTGCTGTCAAAAGCAATCCATTTTCCGTCGGGAGACCAACGCGCGTTGTCGGCAGAACCAGGTTCGCCGGCGATCCGTTTTTTGGCGCCGTTGGCGACCGTCAACATCCAAACGTCGCTCAACGCGCCATCGTCAGCCTTCGGCGTGGGCCGCGTCGTGTATGTGATGCGTGTGCCGTCCGGCGACCATTGCGGATCGCTCACGGTGTAATTACCTTCCGTGAGGCGCTTCTCTTCTTTCGTGTCGACGTCGAAAGCCCAGAGATGCGTCATTTTAATATCGTGATCGACGACCATCGTGTCGTCTTTGACTTTCTTCCGATCTTCTTCGTCTTTGGGCGGCTGATCGACGGCGGTGAGGACCAGCTTCTTTCCGTCGGGTGAAAAATGAAATCCGCTGACGCCGCCTTTGTGTGAAGTGACCGCCCAAGCTTCGCCGCCGTCGGCATTCATCATCCAAACCTGTCGCTCGCCGTCCTTTTCGCGATCGCTGAGAAACGCGATCATCGATCCATCCGGCGACCATTCAGGCGCGCTCGCCGATTTTTCACCTCGCGTGAATTGCCGCGCGCTGCCGCCGTTTACAGGGACGATCCACACCTGCGTCACTGTCTTCCATTCCTTGTCCTTCTCCATCTTCACTTCGCTGACCGTGTAAGCGACGCGCGCACCGTCAGGCGAAATGCGCGGGTTGGCGACGGATTTGATCTGCATCACGTCGGTTGCCGTCAACAGTTTCTTGCCGTCTTTGGCGCGTGGCTCGGGTGGCTCGGTCTTCACCGCCGGTGCTTGTGCTTGAGCCACCGAAAAGAAAACGAAAATGCACAAAGCAGCGGACGCGAGCAAGGAAAAGCGTTTGGATTTCATTTGAGCGGCTCCGAACTAATCATCCCGTAGGGATGAGATGTTTTTAGAAAACGTATCAGAACAGAAATCTTACAAGCTCCTTTAGGAGCGGAATGAGTGCTTGCCATTTGGCTCCTCCCAGAGCCACATCAAAATAATCCCGAGCACTATAAACATGA
>DASQYL010000012.1:0-5315 GCA_035639235.1 Pyrinomonadaceae bacterium
ACTTGCATGACGCCGTCATCGGGTTGAATCAAACCGGCGACCACGTTCATCAAAGTGCTCTTGCCGGCGCCATTCTCGCCAATCAACGCATGCACCTCGCCCTTCGTGAGCGAGAGGCTCACGCCGTCGAGCGCGAGACTCGGCCCGAAACGTTTACTGATGTTTGAGAGGGATAAGACAAACATTTTGGGATGTGCTGATCGCTTAGCTCCCTTCTCCCGTTGGGAGAAGGGCTGGGGATGAGGGCCCGTCTCGTCCTTCCAGCATCTGATCCAGTTGTGCGAGATGAGTTCGCTCGTCGAGCGAACTCATCTCGCATAAGTTAAGTATAAGTACCAATCGTCAGGCCCTCACCCTCACCATCTCCCCAAGGGAGAGGGAAATTTTTTATTGCGACCACGGTTCCGGCTTCCTATCCCATCGATGCTCGCGCAATTCTAAAAGCAATTCATCCGATAATCGGCCCGCGTCACTCGCCGCAATGTTCGCATCCACGTGCGCCGGTTTTCGCATACCGGGAATGATCGTGCTCACATCCGCGTTACTGAGAATGAAACGCAGGGCCATCTCAGGCAGCGACATCCGACCAGACAACAACGCTTTCAGCTTCTCAGCGCGATCAACGCTCGGGACTAAATTCTCCGGGTTAAAGTAGATATTTCGCCAATCGCCTTCCGGCCACTTGCTGTCTTTCGTAAGATTGCCCGTCAAGGTTCCTTCGTCAAAAGGCACTCGCGCGATGACGGCGACGTCATGTTCGCGGCACGCAGGAAATAATTCATCCTCAGGATTTTGATCGAAGATGTTGTAGATGACCTGAACTGAATCGACGAGGCCGCTGCGCACGGTCTGCACGCCGTTCCATGGCTCCCAACGATTAAGGCTGATGCCAACTGCGGCGAATAGCTTCTGCGACCGCAGCTCATCGATCTTCTTCGCCCAGCGATCATCTTCCAGCCAATTATCTTCCCAGACGTGAAATTGAATTAGATCGAAACTCGACAATCCCGCATGCTCCAGACTTTCGTGCACGCGTTGCTCGATATAATCCGGTGGAAATGTTTCGTCGAGCGTGAACTCGCGGCGGCTGGGCCATTTTGAATTCTTGGGCGGAATCTTTGTCGCCGTATAAAGTTTCTTGTCAGCGTTGGCGCGTACGAGTTCGCCCAGCAGGGCTTCGCTGCGACCTTCGCCATAGGCCCAGGCAGTATCAAAGAAATTGCACCCCAGATCCACGGCGCGCTGCAGCGATGCAGACGACTCCTTATCATCCGACCCGGTCCAACCACCCATACCCCACATGCCGTACCCGATTTCGCTGACTTTCCAGCCTCTCCGACCGAATCGCCGATATCTCACGCTCGACCTCCTTATGACGCGATGTCGGAGTATACAACGAACCCGCGAACGGAACATGACTGATCGATTCGAGCGCGAAAAAGCTATTTGCTGGCCGATGGCTTTGTAGTATTGTTCGTCCGCTTTAAGCAAAACGAAACCAAATCCAACCAAATCTATGAGACGCACCTATTACGCACTTCTCGTCTTTGTCTGCTGTTCATTCGTTAGCCACGTCGCCGCGCAATCCACTAAGAGCCGGCGTCCGTCGTCGAAGACTCGGTCGACGACACCGTCGCGCTCTGCCCCGGCAAAGACTTCGACGAACTCGCCACGGCCGAACCTCGCGAAAGAGCCCACACTCTATGTCGTCGGCTACGCGCATCTCGACACGGAGTGGCGTTGGGAATATCCGCAGGTGATTTCGGAATATCTGACGAAGACGATGCGTAACAATTTTGCTCTATTCGAAAAGTATCCGCACTACATTTTCAATTTCACCGGCGCGAACCGTTATCGTTTGATGAAAGAGTATTACCCTGCTGATTTTGAACGGCTGAAGTTCTACGTTTCGATGGGCCGCTGGTTTCCGGCCGGCTCGTCGATGGAAGAAGGCGACGTCAATTCGCCGAACGCTGAGTCGATCATTCGCCAGATTCTTTACGGCAACAACTGGTTTAGAAAAGAATTCGGCGTGGCCAGCGACGAATATATGCTGCCCGACTGTTTCGGTTTTCCAGCTTCGCTGCCGAGCATTCTGGCGCATTCCGGCATCAAGGGTTTCTCGACGCAGAAACTTTCGTCCGCGTGGCAACCCGCGCCGCACGTCGGTGGACCGGACTCGCCGGAAAAAACTCCGGTCGGCATTCCTTTCAACGTCGGGATTTGGGAAGGCACCGATGGCCGCACGGTGATCGCGGCGCTGAATCCTTTGAGTTACGGCAGCAACGTCCAATACGATTTGAGCAAAACGCCGCCGCCTCCTCCGGGTCCCGACCCGAGCCTGACTGATCAGCAGAACCAGCAACGCACGCGGCGACAAGAGGATTGGCCCAACCGCATTCAGACGAACGGAAACCTGACTGGTGTGTTCGCTGATTATCACTACGTCGGCACCGGCGACGTCGGCGGCTCGCCGAATGAAAGTTCGGTGAAATTGATGGAAGCCATCACCACGAAGACCAAGACTTCGCTGCCCCCGCTTTTTCCTTTTGGCTCAACCCCGCCGCCGGTTGGACCACCCGTTCAGGTGGGAGATGGACCAATCCATGTCGTTTGGTCCAAAGCCGATCAGATGTTCCAGGACATTCTCAGTTGTTGCTCGACCGATCGCATGCCGAGATATAAAGGCGATCTTGAATTGATCAATCACTCGGCCGGATCGATTACCTCTGAGGCTTATCAAAAACGCTGGATGCGCAAGAACGAACTGCTGGCGGACGCGGCCGAGAAAGCTTCCGTTGCGGCTGAATGGTTGGGCGGCAGAGCGTATCCACGCGCTCGATTGAACGGCGCGTGGACGCTGGTGATGGGCGGCCAGTTTCACGATCTGCTTCCCGGCACAGCCACGCCCAAAGCCTTCGAATTCGCGTGGAACGACGACGTGATTGCGATGAATCAATTCGCCGGTGTCTTGACGAGTGCGACGAATGTTGTGGCCACGGCTCTCGACACGCAAGCGAAAGGCGCAGCAGTCGTCGTCTACAATCCTCTGAATATCGATCGCGAAGACGTCGTTGAAGCAACTCTGAATTTTCCCAACGGAGCGCCGCACGCCGTGCGCGTGGTTGGACCTGACGGCAAAGAGGTCGCGTCGCAAATATCAAACGGCAAAGTTCTCTTCCCGGCGAAAGTCCCTTCGGTTGGGTTCGCTGTTTATGACGTGCAGCCTGCTGATTCATTTCTCTCCGCAGGCGATTTGAAAGTCACTGAATCGTCGCTCGAGAACGCGCGTTATCGCGTGACTGTCGATAAGAAAGGCGACGTGTCGAGCATCTTCGATAAGAAAATTAATCGCGAACTTCTGTCCGCGCCGATTCGTCTGGCGATCTCAACCGACAATCCGCGACAGTGGCCGGCGTGGAACATGGATTTTGAAGATGAGCAACGCGCGCCGCGCAGCTTTGTTTCGGGTGAAGCGAAGATTCGGGTAAGCGAAGCAGGGCCCGTGCGGGTCGCAATCGAAGTGACGCGCGAGACGGAAGGGTCAAAATTCGTGCAAACGGTGCGGCTCTCGACCGGAGACTCGGGCAATCGTGTCGAGTTCACAAACGTAATCGATTGGGCGACCAGGGAAGCAAATCTCAAAGCAACGTTTCCGCTCGCAGCGGCGAACAATTTCGCTACTTACAACTGGGACGTGGGCACGATTCAGCGGCCGAATGAAGAGGAGCGGCAATTTGAAGTTGCCTCGCATCAATGGATCGATCTCACCGACAAGAGCGGCGCATACGGCGCAACCATCTTGACCGATTGCAAGAACGCTTCTGATAAACCGAATGACAACACCCTCCGGCTGACGTTGATTCGCACCCCGGGAACGCGTGGCGGCTACGCCGATCAAGGAACGCAGGATATCGGCCGGCATGAAATCAATTTTGGAATCGCGGGCCATGCGTATGATTGGCGCAACGGCAGTGACTGGCAAGCGCATCGCCTCAATCAACCCTTGATCGCATTTCAAAGTCCAAAGCACGGCGGCATGCTCGGAAAATCGTTGTCGCTATTGAAAGTCAGCAGCGATCGTGTTCGAGTAATGGCCTTTAAAAAGGCTGAACTCAGCGATGAACTGATTGTTCGCATGGTTGAAATGAATGGCCAGGGCGCAGCGAATGTTCATGTCAGCTTTCCATCCGGCGTGGTCGCGGCGCGCGAAGTGAATGGACAGGAGCAACCTGTTGGGCCCACGTCGATTTCGAACGGTGAATTAGTCACTTCTTTCGGCGCCTATCAACCGAAGACTTTTGCAATCAAATTGGCGCCATCACGAGTCAGGGTTGCGCCCGTCGCCTTTCAGCCTGTACCGCTCGATTACGACATCGCAGTCGCTTCGCGTTTGGGCCGGCCGGCTGACGGCGCGTTCGACTGGGCGCCGAACAATCAAGGCGCCTTGCAGGGCCGCGCTTTGCCGGCTGAGCTTTTGCCGCGCCAGATCACTTTTGGCGGAATCCGTTTCGAGCTGGGCGCTGCGGATAAGCCAAACGCACTCGTGCCGCATGGCGAGACGATCAATTTGCCTGCGGGTAAGTACAATCGAGTTTATGTCCTCGCAGCGGCCGCGAATAACGATCAGAAAGCGTCGTTCAAAATTGGTGACAAGATGACAGACTTGACCGTCGAGGATTGGACCGGCTTCATCGGACAATGGGACGATCGCATTTGGAAAACGACTGAGACGCAGATTCCACCACGACAAGGCGCGCCCCCGGGAACACCGCCACGCGTGCGCATCGATCCTTACGGCGAAATGACTGGGTTACGTCCCGGCTTCATCAAGCGCGCCGACATCGCCTGGTTCTCTTCACAGCGGCGGACGCCGGACGGTGTCCCAGAGCCTTATGCGTATTCATATCTGTTTGCCTACGCGATCGACATCCCTGTGGGCGTACACACGATTACGCTGCCCGATAACGATCGCATTCGGATCCTGGCGATGACCGTCGCCGAAGAGCCGTGGATCGTAACACCGGCGCATCCGCTCTACGACACCTTGCTGCGCGATGACAAATAGAATCGCAACATTGATTGGATTGGTCTGTGCGATCGTCGTTGGGGCCGCGGCCCAAACCAAAATCACCGTCGATCACAACACCGGCGCAGCAATCAACCCCGAATTCAAATTCAAATCGGTTCCCTCACCTGCGCGGAACGATGCGGCGACGAATGCGCGCGTGCTGATCGTCGACGGCGAAGCTGACAGTAACAGCGCTGGCGTCAACGCTTTGATCGACGGCGTGCTACCGAACTCAGACGATCAG
>DASQYL010000013.1:0-18164 GCA_035639235.1 Pyrinomonadaceae bacterium
CCTGCGCGAGTCGCTCAAGTGGATTCACGATGAACTAAGTCCGCGCGTCGCCGTCTCTCTGATGGCCCAGTACTATCCGACCAACGTCGCCGGAACGAATCAACGTTACACGCTGCTGTCGCGGCGAATCAGCGAATCGGAATGGCTTCGCGCGTCGGCAGCTTTGGCAGAATTCAATATGGAAGAAGGTTGGATGCAGGAATACGATGGCGCCGCGTTTTATTATCGTCCTGATTTCAACGACAGCGAGACGCCGTTCCGCGACGTGAGAGATTTTCAATAACGAGTCAGAACCGCCTGCGTTAGTGGGCGGGGCCAGTTGTACCTAAAGGACCACGGAGGAAAAACGGCCCGCCCGCTAACGCAGGCGACTCTGACTATTTAGTTACCGGCAACTGGGGTCGTCGCGGTGGTGGCGCGGCTTGCGGCTCGTCCTCAGCCATCGTTTCGAGCACGTCCTGGTAAACTTTGATCTTGCCCGCTTGCTTCATCCGATACGTCACCGACGTCAGATAATCCTCGAACACCTGGTTCTTGCGATCGCTCAGCGCCTGTTGCATCAGCGAGTCGCGTTGCTTGGCATATTCGGTCAGGTCGGCGTCGGTTTTTTTATTGACGCCGATCACCAGGTAGTTTGAATTGAGAAAAATCGGCGGCAGCACATCGCCGGCTTTCGCCGCGTACAACGGATCGTCGATGAGCGCGCTCGATCCCGCTTCGCCCAGCGGCGTTGACAGTTTGTAATTCGCTTCGGCCTTCGCTTCGAGGCCGGCTTTCTCAGCCGCAGCCTTCAAATCGCCCGGCGACTTCGCGGCAGCGGCGATCTCTTTCGCTTTCTGCTCGAGCATGCCTTTCGCCTTTTCGTCCTTAACGGCCGCGCGCACCTTGTCTTTGACTTCGTCGAAGTCGGGAATGCGTGGGGGCTTCTGCTCGACCAGCATGGGCACGGCGAATCCGTTCTTGATACCGACACGTTCGCCCACGTCGTTTGGATTATTCAAAGGAGCGATCGCTTCTTCGAACTGTTGTGAGCTGCCGATGTTCGGCACGTCGTCGCCGGGCTTGATGAAGGGCGTTTCCTTAACCATGTCGGCGGCGTTCATATTGGCCTGGGCTGCAAATTCCTGCGCGACTTTTTGAGCGTCCTTGATCTCTTTCAAGCGATCCTGAACTTGTTGCGCAATCTTCTGTGCCGCCGTGTAGCCGCGTCGATTGCGGAGCGAAACCTCTATCTCCTTCTTCGCATCCTCAAATGTTTTCGGCACCGAATCGCCGCGGCGCAGAATGTAGTAAGCGTTCTTATATTTGATCGCGTCGGTCACTTCGCCGGGCTCCATGTCGAGCACCTTCTGATACGGATCGTCCTTCTTGGTCGCATCCTTTTTGACGATGCCGTTAACCCAGCCACCGTTCTTAGCAGTATTCGGATCTTCCGAATTGCCTTTCGCCAGATCGGCAAACGCCTGCTCGGTGACGGTTTCACCGCCGGCGCGCGCTTTTGTCACCAGTCCGTCTGCTTTGGTCTTGACTGATGCGTCGAGATCTTCGCGCGCAACCCGCAAAACAATCTGCTGGACCTTCACGCCCGCCTCTTTGTATTTTGGATCGAGGCTATCGTATTCGTCGTGCAGATCTTTGTCGCTAATTTGCAGCTTCTGTCCGGATTTATCCTGATCGATAAAGACATAACGAATCTTTTTCTGCGGCACCAGAATGTTGTAGTCAGTCTTATGCGCCTCGAAGTAAGCCTTCATCTCGTCGTCGGTAGGCTGAATCTTCTCGGCCAGCTTGCTGGAAGATACGATGACGTAAGTTAGATCGAACGAAGTATTTTTCTTTTTGAACTCGGATTGCAGATCTTCTTCCGAAATGTGCACGCTGGCTGAGACAAACGCTTCGAGCTTTTCGCGCGCAATGTCCTCGGCAATGCCGCGTTCGAAAGCCGCCACGTCGCCAACGCGCTGTTCGTACTTCGCCATGTCGAGCTTCCCCGAAGAATCGACCAGCGTTAACTTGCCGGCGGCATCGCTGAAGGTTTTGCGGATTCGATCGTTAACTTCGGACGGCGATGCCTCGAGTCCTAGGCGTCGGGCTTCTTGCACCGCAACTTTTCTCTGGATCAACCCGTCGAGAATCTTGTCGTCGGTGTAGCCCATCTGCATCAGGCTAATCTGACCGCCGAACCGGCTGAACTGCATCTGTAAATTTTGTTTTTGGGTTGCGAATTCGCCGAGCGTTATATCTTCGCCATTCACCGATGCCACGACGTCGTTGTTCTTGGTGGGCTCTACCGCCGAAGAGCTGCCGCCGGGTCGAAAGAACAGAACAAGGCTGATCGCCATCAAGGCGACGAAGCCTAAGATGAGAACTTTGCTGGTGCGTTCGAACTTGCTTAATTGTTTGAGCATTAGGAAACCTTCGGAGCGTTATCGCGAAATGAGAAATTCTAAATGACGGCGTCGCGGGCTGCAACGTGCCGAGCCGTTTTGCCACTCACCGCACCGATGCTATTTTATTTCTCCAGATGCACTCGCTCGCAACCTCGACACTCGCGTGGGTTGGCTTTTGTAGTTTCATCCTGATAATTCTGGCGGTTGATCTTGGTGTCTTCAATCGCAGTCCTCACGAAATCAGCGCGCGCAACGCCGCCATTTGGAGCGCCGTTTGGATCACGCTCGCGGTGGTTTTTGCGGGCTTGCTTTTTGGGCCGCTGGGCTGGGAATTGTTTGGCGCAGCGCGCCACCAGAAAGCGCTCGAGTTCATCACCGGCTATCTGATCGAGCTGTCACTCTCGGTCGATAATCTATTCGTTTTCCTGATCATTTTCTCCTACTTCAAGGTTCCCCCGAAATATCAGCATCGCGTGCTTTATTGGGGCGTGCTCGGCGCGCTGGTCATGCGCATCACCATGATTGTCGCGGGCACCGCTCTCATCAACCGCGTCCAGGCAGTCATGTACGTGTTCGGAGCGTTCCTCGTTTATACGGGCGTGCGAATGTTTGGCAGCGAGGATGACGAGACCAGTCCCGAAGATAAGCGACTCGTTCGCTGGGTAACGCGATACGTCCCGATTGTGCGCCATTACGAACGGCGAAAATTTTTTACCGTAGTGGACGGCAAGCGCGTCGGCACGTTGTTGTTGCTGGTTCTTATTGTGGTCGAAATTACGGATCTGATTTTTGCAGTCGATTCAATCCCGGCGATCTTCGGCGTTACGACGGATCGCTTTATCGTTTACACCTCAAACGTTTTTGCGATTCTCGGCCTGCGTACGTTTTATTTCCTGCTCGCCGGGGTCGTCGAGAAATTCCATTACCTCAAAATCGGTTTGGGTATTGTGCTGGCATTCATCGGCGTGAAGATGTTGCTGCCGCTGCTCTCAAAAGCACTCGCGGCGTTGCTCGTGCTCGCGGGAAGCGAGTCCTTCGCGGCCCGGGTTCGCTCATTTCATGAGATTCCGATCGGCATTGCGCTGGGGATCGTGGTGCTGGTGCTGCTGGCTTCAATCGCGGCGTCGTTTCTCTGGCCACCAAAAGCAAAGTCCCGGAATTAGCACTAAACACGACATCGCCCCGAAGGGTTGTCCCTGCGGGGCGACGGAGCGCGCGCCGGAAAGCTCCGGCAGCATTTTTCGGAAACGGTGCTTAAGCTACCTAACTGTAGAGAGCCTCGGTGTTGACTCTTCGCTCGCCGAGAACCAAGTGTTAGGAACCAGCGAGTACAGCCTTCCATTTAACTTGGTAAGTAATATCAGTCTAGCGCCGTGTCACAAAACGGTCAAGCATCATGTTGACCGCACGTCATGCGTACATGAATCGCCATCGCCGACAATTCAATTAACCCCTCCAAATTAATGGCGCCAGCAACACAACAATGACGGCGCAAATGATCGTTAAGGGCGTTCCCACCTTCACGAAATCGCCGAATTTATATTGTCCCGGTCCGTAGACCAGAAGGTTCCCGTGATGGCCAATCGGCGTCAGGAATGCGATGACTGAGGCCATGGCAACTGTCACCACGTAAGGCTCCGGTGGCCGGCCCAGGGCCTGAGCCAGCGCCACCGCCACGGGAGCGAAGAGAGCCGTGGTGGCTGAGTCCGACATGAACTGCGTTATCACCGCGACGAAAGCAAAGATGACCAACAAAACAATCCACTCAGGCCAGCCGGTGACTGCATGTTGCAGCGAGCCGGCGAGCACGTTTGCTGTCCCCGTTTTCTGCATCGCTGTGCCCAAGGGAATCGCCCCGGCAATGAAAACGAAGATGCGCGCGTCGATCGATCGATAGGCCTGATTCGGCGTGATGCATCCACTCAAGACGACGGCGGCGGCGCCGGTTATCGCGGCCATTTCGATCGTCATCAAGTTAAAGGCGGCCAGCAGAATTGTGGCAAGCATGATCGCTCCCGCCATCCAGGCGCGCCCTCGCACTTGCGCTTCGGCATGAAAAGGGACCAGCATCAGAAACGCACTATCGCTCGAGACACGAGCCAATGCTTCCTCGTCCCCCTCGAGAACCAACAGGTCGTTAGCGCGTAACTTCACCTTCGATACTTCCTGAGCGAGCCAGCCATCTTTACGCCAAAGGCCGACGACAATCGAGCCATAACGGCGATGAAAATCGATGTTTGAAATCGTTTGCCCTACTAAATCGGATCGCGGTGCGACGACCGCTTGCACAAACAAATCGGACCCGTCTTCGTCGCCGTCTTCTTTCTCTTTTTGCTTCTCGTGCTTACTCTCGCCATAGAGCTTTACAGGCCGCAGCGTCAATTTCGTGTCTTTGCGAATGGACACCAATTCTTCCGGCGTCGTGCGTACGATAAGCACGTCGCCTTCTTTTAATTCTTCGTTGCGAATTGTCCCTCGCACTCGGCGGCCGTGACGAATGATTCCGGCCACAGTGAAGTGAATGTTTTCGTCGCTCGTAAGATCGTTGACGGTCTGGCCGATGAAAGGCGAGCCCTTAACCAGAGCGATCTCAGTCAAATAGTCTTCCAGGCGAAAGTGATGCGATGCGTCCTGTTCGCCTTTGTGCGCCGGCAACAGAAATCGGCCGATGAACAAGACAAACACGGTGCCCGCGGCCGTCATGCTCAAACCAATCGGCGCAATTGAAAAGATTCCCAGTCCAGGCCGCCCTGATTGCTGCAGAGTGGTGCTCGCGATCAAGAATGCCGGCGCGCCGATAATCGTGATGGTGGTGCCCAACGATGCGGCGAACGACATCGGCATCAACAACTTCGATGCCGGCAATTTTCGTTCGCGTGAAAGATCAAGCGTGATCGGCAGCATCACAGCGGTAGTCGTCACGTGATGGGTGAAAGCGGAAAGCGCGGCCACCGAGGGCATGATTACAGCAATGGCCCGCGTCAGGCTCTTACCTGCAAACCTCCCAATCCAATCGCCCAACTGATCTGACAAGCCGGTTGCGTGCAACGCGCCGCTGAGCACGAAAATGCCGGCAATGACAATCGCCGGTTCACTGCTGAATCCCGACAGGGCTTCTTCGGGCTTGAGCACGCGCGCGACGTAAAGCGCGATCACAATCAACACCGCCACGACGTCGGTGCGAATCCATTCAGTCACGAACAGGACCAGAGCGATGATCAGAATCACCAGGAAGGCAATCTGTTGTGGATTCAGGTTTGCAAACACACGCTCTCCTCGGATTACAGTTTACGATCGGTAGATTGAGCAGACCGCTTACAGAGATGGTTAGTTTGAGAGCAACCGATATGCCGTTCTGCGTTTACAATGAATCGACGCATCGACGCCGCATTTGTTAGAGTTTTCGCCATGCAAATCGTCCTCAGGACTCCGCCCGATTTTAATTTTCGCCGCACGGTTTTGAGTCACGGCTGGTGCGACCTATTGCCCTTCGAATTCGATCGAGAGAATTGGAAGCTGACGCGCGTCATCGATATCGATCGCAGCAAACCAGTAACGGTGCAGATCACTTCGCGCAAGGGTGGTGTGAAGATTGTAACGTCGCGTGAAATTAGCAATGGGGCAATACAGAAAATCATCCGCGACGTGCGCCACATGTTTCGACTCGATGACAACCTCGGGAACTTTTATGAGATGACCTCGGCCGATCCTGAGTTCGCATGGATCGCAAAACAAGGCGCCGGGCGGCTGCTGCGTTCACCGACGGTGTTTGAAGATCTCGTCAAGATGATCTGCACGACAAATTGTTCGTGGGCCTTGACTGTAAAAATGGTAACCGGATTCGTCAACGAACTCGGGAATCGATCGAACGACGGGCGCAGATCTTTTCCTGCTGCTGAAGTCATGGCCGAACAACCGGTAAGTTTTTTTCGCGATGTGATTCGCGCCGGTTATCGTTCTGCTTATCTAAAAGAGTTGGCCCAACGCGTGGCCTCGGGCGACTTGGATGTTGAAAGTTGGCTGACCAGCGATGCCTCGCTCGCGGATTTGATCAAGCAGATCAAAAGCGTGAAGGGCGTCGGCAACTATGCGGCTGAGAATCTGCTCAAGTTAATTGGCCGCTACGATGGACTCGCGCTTGATTCGTGGACGCGCGCACAGTTTGCAAAGACTCGCAATGCCGGCCGTGTCGCGAGCGACAAAAAAATTCTCCGCTTCTATTCTCGATTTAATTCATGGCGCGGACTCGCGCTGTGGTGCGACATGACTCGCAACTGGATCGATCCTGAAAATGTCGCGAAATGGTAAGACAACTTCAAAGTCCTGGATGCCGATCCAAATTCCTGTCTGTAAATTAAGCAAATACAGGACTTGAAGCGAAACCTTTGTAACCCGGGGCGCACTAACTTCGTATGAGGAGCTAGACAAATTGGTTCGCAGGAATGCGAGTTGCTCGATTGAAAGACTGTGGAGGTAAAGGAAAAATGAAACGTTTCATCACTACGTTGTTTATGGCGCTGCTCGTCGGCGCGCTGGCTTCATTCAGTGCATTTGCCGCCGGCGATAAAGATAAAGTCGAAAAGAAGACAATCACATTTCCGGAAGACGTGATGGTCAATGGCACGCTCATCAAAGCGGGCGACTATGATGTGAAATTCGACGCGGCGACTAACGAGTTAAGCATTATCAAAAACGGTAAGGTCGAGGCGAAGACACCGGCGCACGTCGAGGCGAGATCGGACAAAGCCAGGAACACTGCGCTACGCACCGCCGATAAGGGAGGCACGGCCCAATTGATCGGCGTGACCTTCGGCGGAAGTTCTCAGGACGTGATCGTCGGAGCCAGCGGAGCCGTGAGCGGCACTCAGTAACGAGTTGTGTCTTTGAAAAGTGAAAGCGGCGCGGATTTTGTCCGCGCCGTTTTTATTTTAGCTATTCATCGCGATCGTCATTTTGGAGAGATATCGCTGCGCAGGTAGAACAGCAGATCAGTCGCCGGCGGTTCAATGCCGAGCTGGCGAATCATACCCACGACCTGGCCGCGATGCATCGTCGCGTGATTCGCCACGTGACGCATTTGATCGACGAGTCGCATTGAACTTGGATCACCACTCAATAGATTATATGGCAGATCAGCCGCCAGTCGTTCTTCGTCCAGTCGCGACATAAATTGTGAGCGCCGATCGACGACCTCGCTCCAACGATCGTTGAGCGTCGCGAGATCGCCGCACGATTGAGGCGTCCACATGGACCACGCTTCAGGCTTGGCGGGCGAGCGGCCGTGCCAACGTTCCAGCCAAATCCATTCCGCGCCGGCCATGTGCGTGAGCGTGCCGAAGATCGATCGGTGACTGATGCCAAAGTCGCGCTGCAACTGTTCGTCAGTGAGATTGTTCGCGGCATCCATCGCCAACTCGTTGGCCCACTCGGTGTAGTTGAAAAGGTGCCAGACGTCTGAAAGGTTCATGATTGTGTCAGAACCACCTGCGGTAGCGGGTGGGCCGTATTTCTTCTCACTTTTAGATAAAGCAGGCCCGCCCGCTACCGCAGGCGGTTCTGACGAAACGCAGATCGTCCCGGGTATCGCGCTTCGTTGCCAAGCTCTTCTTCAATGCGCAAAAGCTGATTATATTTCGCGATCCGATCGCTGCGCGAGATCGAACCAGTCTTGATTTGCCCGGCGTTGGTCGCCACCGCGAGATCAGCGATGAAAGGATCTTCTGTCTCGCCCGAACGATGCGAGATGATCGCAGTCCGCCCATTACTTTTCGCCAGAGCGATGCAATCAAGCGTCTCTGTTAACGTGCCAATCTGATTGACCTTAATGAGAATCGAATTCGCGACGCCGAGATCGATCCCCTTCTGCAGGAACTTTGTGTTCGTAACGAAGAGATCATCCCCCACCAATTGGATCGACTCGCCGACTTCATCCGTCAATTTTTTCCATCCGTCCCAATCGTTTTCGGCCATGCCGTCTTCGATCGAGATGATAGGGTATTTGGCAATCCAACTTTTCCAGAAGGCGATTATTTCAGCGCTCGACAGTTTCCGGCCATCGGATTTCTTGAACACGTAAGACTCGCCGTCATAAAACTCACTGGCGGCAGGATCGAGCGCTAGCAAGACATTTTCACCCGGTTTGTATCCCGCCTCTTCGACTGCCTGAAGAATTGTCTCGATAGCTTCTTCGTTCGATTTTAGGTTGGGTGCAAAGCCGCCTTCGTCGCCGACGCCGGTCGAGTAACCTTTCTGCTTCAAGATCGAACGCAGCGTATGAAAGACCTCGGCTCCCGTGCGCAATGCCTCATCAAAGCTAGGCGCGCCGAGCGGAACGATCATGAACTCCTGGAAATCAACATTGTTATCGGCGTGTGCGCCACCGTTTACGATATTCATCATCGGCACCGGCAGCGTGTTCGCCGCATCGCCGCCGAGATACCGATAAAGCGGCAGGCCACGTTCATTCGCCGCGGCGCGGGCGTTGGCCATCGACACGGCCAGCAACGCATTCGCGCCGAGCTTGCCTTTGTTCGGCGTGCCATCGAGGTCGATCAGCCGGCGATCGATCGCTTTTTGATCGAAAACGTCCATCCCATTCAATTCGCGCGCAATGACGTCATTGACATTCGCCACAGCTTTCAGAACACCTTTGCCGCCGTAACGCTTTTCATCGCCGTCGCGCAGCTCAACGGCTTCGTTTTCTCCTGTCGATGCGCCTGACGGAACCGCGGCGCGCCCGTGCGCACCGGAAACAAGTTTCACGTCAGCTTCAACAGTCGGGTTACCGCGCGAATCGAGAATTTCGTGCGCATGAATACGGTCGATTTGGCTCATATCAGTTCGAAGAGGGAGACAAACTTTATCACCGCCGCAGCGCTTTTGATAAACTCGCGGCGCCAATGATCGCACCGGACCAATCAGATTCCGAATCGCTCGTTAAGTTTCGCGGAGTGAGCTATGCAGTCGATAGCACGCGTCCGATCATCAATGAAGTCTCTTTCGAGGTGCGGCGTGGTGAGACGCTCGTGCTGCTCGGCGAGTCTGGTTGCGGCAAGACGACCACTCTGCGACTCGTCAATCGTTTGTTGACACCGACCGCCGGCGAAGTGCTGGTCGAAGGCAAGGCGACGACAGCGTGGGACGCGATTAATTTGCGACGACACACGGGATACGTGATTCAAGAGGCCGGGCTGTTTCCGCATTTCACCGTTGCCGAGAATATCGCGCTGGTTCCGTCACTCGAACGATGGAGCCAGGATCGAATTCAGCAGCGAACCGCCGAGTTGTTGGCTCGCGTGGGGCTGGACCCGCAACAATTTGCGGATCGGTATCCGCGCGAATTGTCCGGCGGTCAGCGGCAGCGCGTGGGCGTCGCGCGCGCACTCGCGGCCGACCCGCCGCTGCTCCTGATGGACGAACCTTTCGGCGCTCTCGATCCCTTGACGCGAGCGTCTCTGCAAAAAGAGTTCGCCGACTTGAAGTCTCGTCTGGGCAAGACCGTGATCTTTGTGACGCACGACGTGCGGGAAGCGCTGATGCTGGGCACGCGCATCGCATTGATGGATAAAGGCAAGATTGTTTTGCTGGAAACTCCCGATGGATTTGTGAAATCAGAGAATAAATTAGCGCGGGATTATTTGGAAACGTTGTCAGAACCACCTGCGGGTGGTTGATCCTTGGCAGAAACGATAACTGAAAATCGGAGATCACCCGCCCGCTACCGCAGGCGGTTCTGACCTCATGCTCGAATTCTTCAAAACCAACTGGTCCGACATAGGGGCGCATATTGGACAGCATGTGTGGCTGGTCTTCATCTCGATTGCGATCGCGACACTGATCGCGCTGCCCGCCGGCATCCTCATCACGCGGCGCAAACGCCTGCGCGCGCCCGTGCTCGGAATCGCCAACGTGATGCAGACGATTCCCAGCCTCGCTTTGTTTGGCTTCCTCGTGCCGTTGCCGTTCATCGGCGGCATTGGCCCACGCACCGCAATTGTCGCCCTGGTTTTTTACGCGCTGCTGCCGATTATTCGAAACACAGCAACCGGCATTCTCGGTATCGATCCGAATGTGCGCGAAGCCGCAGTTGCGATGGGCATGACTGATCGGCAAGTTCTGTTTCAGGTCGAGCTACCACTGGCGATGAGCGTCATTCTCACCGGCGTGCGGGTCGCGGTCGTCATTACGATTGGAGTAGCCATCATCGCCGCCGAAGTCGGCGCCGGCGGATTAGGTGAATACATCTTCCGTGGCTTGCGACTCAATGACAATCGCTTGCTGTTGGCGGGCGCGGTCCCGTCAGCGGTAATGGCGCTGGTTGCAGATTTTGGTTTTGGATTGATCGAGAAGCGCTTTGATACGTCGATTCAACGCCGTCGCACAAAATCATTACGCGTGGTCGCAGCGATCATCGTAATCATCGGCGCCTCGTTGATCGGTATCGCGAGCTGGCGAACTTTACGAAAGCGGCCACCACAGTCAAAAAATCGCGGACACGTGACCGTTGGCTCGAAAGATTTCACTGAATCTAATCTGCTGGCTGAAATTGTTGCACAAATGCTCGAAGCGCAGAACGTCGACGTCGATCGCAAATTCGATCTGGGCGGCAATCTTGCGCACACGGCGATTGTGGGTGGGCAAATTGACCTCTATCCTGAATATACCGGCACCGCGTTCACCGCGATTCTGCATCACCAACCGATTAGCGATCCGAAAGCTGTATATGATCAAGTTACGCGCGAATATGAGAACCAATTTGATCTGAGAATAAGTCCACCGCTGGGTTTCGATAACACCTTTGCGATTCTGGTGCGCGGCGAAGATGCGCGGCGGTTGAATTTGAAAACGGTTTCGGATGCGGCGAAGTATGCGCCGCGATGGCACGCCGGATTCGGCCACGATTTCATTGACCGTCAAGACGGTTTTCCTGGGCTTTCACGCAACTATGGTTTACGTTTTGCTAGTGTTAGCGATATGTCGCTCGACTTAACTTACACCGCGCTCGCGTCGCACAAGGTCGATATGATTGCAGGCAATTCAACTGACGGAAGAATTGCGGCTCTCGATCTGGTCCAACTTGAAGATGACCGACATTATTTTCCGCCGTATGAGGCGGTGTTTGTAATGCGCCGAGGTGTCGAGGACTTGGCGCCTGAACATAACCAAAGTCCACCAGTCCATTTTCTTGTCGAGGTTATGTCCAAATTAGCCGGTGCAATCTCAACCGATGAAATGCGCGAACTGAATTACGAAGTCGATGGCGCGAAGCGCGACAAGAAAATCGTCGTGCGTGAGTGGCTGGTTAAGAAAGGATTCGTGACGGGGCAGTAGCCCGACCGTAAGGGAGGGCGTTCAGACGAGGAGAAAACCTCCTTGACAGTCGGGCTACCGAGCCGGACCATCAACGCATATGAAAATTCTTGTTACTGGCGGCGCCGGCTATATCGGCAGCGTAGTGACCGAAGAGCTGTTGAATGACGGTCACGAGGCGATCGTCTATGACAGCTTGATCAAGGGCCATCGCGCTGCAGTCGATGCGCGCGCGCAATTCATCGAAGCCGATCTTACGGACGGCGAAATGCTGCGCCGAGCGCTCAGACACAATCAGATCGAAGCAGTTATTCATATGGCCGCGCATTCACTGGTGGGCGAATCAGTCGAACATCCGGACAAATATTTTCACAACAACCTTGGCGGTGGATTGAAGTTAATCGACGCGATGCGTGACAGTGGCGTGAAGAAACTCGTGTTCTCTTCCACAGCCGCAACTTACGGCGAGCCGGAGAAGCAGCCAATTGAAGAATCTGATCCCACGCGGCCGACAAATCCGTACGGCGAATCGAAGCTCGCCTTTGAAAAGGCTCTGCACTGGTATGAAAAGGCGTACGGCTTGCGCTACGCGAGCCTGCGTTACTTCAATGCGGCCGGCGCGAGCAAACAGTTTGGCGAAGAACACGATCCGGAGACGCACTTGATTCCGCTCGTGTTGCAAGCGGCGAACGGAACGCGCGCAGACGTGCAAATCTTTGGCGATGATTATCCGACGCGAGACGGCACTTGCGTGCGCGATTACATTCACGTGATCGATTTAGCGCGGGCGCACATTCTGGCGCTTAACATTCTCGACGACCGCAGTGCGATTTATAACCTCGGTTGCGGCGGTGACGGCTACACAGTCAAGGAATTGATTGATGTCGCTCGCGAAGTGACGCACCGAGACATTTCAGCGCGAACCGCGAAACGCCGTGCGGGCGATCCGGCGGTCCTGATTGCCAGTTCAGACAAAATCAAACAGGAACTTGGGTGGTCGCCCAAATTTCAGGATTTGAAATTGATCATTCAATCGGCCTGGGATTGGATGCAGGAGCATCCTCAAGGCTACGGGTCAGAACCGCCTGCGTAAGCGGGCGGGTCGTATCCGGCAACCGCAATTCAACCAATCTACCCATCCGCTGACGCAGATGGTTCTGACTTCCTCACGTTAATAATTCAACCACTTCAATCGTCTTCACTTGCGGGGCCTGCGGCCGCGAATTTCTTAACAAACTTTTCCAGCTTTGGGGTCGTATCGGAAAGAGACCCGGCTCGAAATCATGCGTTATCTCTTCTCATTTTATGCCGACGCTGCGCGCATTGCGCTGCAATCGATCCTGGCGCACAAGCTGCGCGCTTTTCTCACTCTGATTGGCATCATCATCGGCGTGGCGGCCGTGGTCGTGGTCGGCGCATCGGTCAGCGGACTCAACACCTACGTCACCGAAAAAGTTGCGAAGCTGCTCGGTGCGAACCATTTCATGATTGCGCGGATCGCCTTTCAGGGTCACTTGTCAGACGAAGACTTCGAGCGCATGAACCGCCGCAATAAACGATTGAACTGGGACGATTACGAGTGGGTGCGGGATCATTGCACGTCGTGCGCTGACATCGGTGTCGAAGTCGGGAACCAGGTCGATTTGAAACAGGATGGAATTGAGTTTCCCGGCGTGACGGTTTTTGGCGTCACTGCCAACATGGAGGACATCGAAGACAAGACGATTGCCGAAGGCCGCTTCATCACGCCCGGAGACGTCCAACTTTCGGCTCTGGTGTGCGTGCTCGGCTACGACGTCAAAGACAAATACTTTCCGAATGTCGATCCGATTGGAAAGACTGTGAAGGTACGCGGCCTGCCGATGCGCATAGTGGGCGTCGAAGATCAACGTGGCACGTTCTTCGGCAATCCGATGGATCGGCATCTTTACATTCCCGCGACTACACATTTGCAGATATTCGGACGCAATGGTTTGCAGATTCATGGCAAGGCGGCGGCGCGCGAAGATCTTCGGCCGGTGATCGAAGACGCGCGGCTGTCTATGCGCAATAAGCATCGTTTGACTGGAAACGAAGACGATGATTTTGGCCTGGTCGACGTGGAAACGGTGAACAATCAAATCGATCAATTCACCGGAACCATCGCTGCGGTCGTTGTTCCTATCACGCTGATTACTCTAGTTGTCGGCGGCATCGTGGTGATGAACATCATGCTCGTCAGCGTCACCGAGCGCACGTTCGAAATCGGTTTGCGTAAAGCCGTCGGCGCCACCAAGCGACAGGTGCTGCTGCAATTTCTGATCGAATCGGGAATGTTGTGCGCGTTTGGCGGCGTGATGGGATTGCTGGTCGCCTGGGGCGTGACGGCGCTGATCACAAAATTGGCGGGCATCACCATGACGATTACGATCGGCTACATCCTGCTGGCGCTGATCGTTTCGAGCGTGATTGGAATGATCGCCGGAATCTATCCGGCATTTAAGGCGGCGCGATTGAATCCGATCATCGCGTTGACGAAAACGACTTAGCCACAGAGGCACAGAGGACACAGAGCGAATTAAGAGGAAATGAAAATCATCACGCGTTCAATTTCTGTTGCTAGTTCTTTGTGCGCTCCGTGTCTCTGTGGCAATTCTCTGACATGAAATTGAAGCTTCCAAAGATTTTCCCGCGCGAAACGCTCCGGATGGCGCTCGATAACGTGCGCTCGAACAAGTTTCGCAGCTTTCTCACGGTCCTCGGCATCGTCATCGGCGTGATGGCGGCGATCGTGGTCGCCTCGATCCTGACCGGCATGCGGCAAAGTATCATTTCGATCATCGAAGAGTACGGCACGAATAACATTTACGCGTTTCACCTGACGACTGGACCACGGACTTCGACGGATCGCGCCGAGCGTTTGCGCAAGCCACTCACGGTCGCCGACGCTGAGGCGATCAAGCAATATGCTTCGGCAGTCGAAGACCTCGCGATCGTCGCGCCCAATGTCGGCTACAGCGGCGGCCCCTTCGACGACAACATCACTTATCAAGGTCACAACTATCGTTGGGGAAACACGTCTGGGGTGACGGCGAATTACGCGGACATCTCGAACGTAACGGTTAGAGAAGGCCGCTTTATCACCGAGGCTGACAACGATCAGCGGCGCAATGTCGTCGTCATCGGAGTCAATGCCGCGGACGCGTTGTTCCCCGGGCAGGATAGCAACATCGCGGGCACACAAGTGCGCATGGGCGGCTACGACTTTGAAATTATCGGTGTGCTCGAAAAACGCAAGAACGCTTTCTTTGGCGAGAATGACGAAGACAATGCCGTCTACATTCCATTTCGCACCGCGCAGAAAGTTGCGCCGGCGCGCGGCTGGAACCTGTTCATTATGCGCGCCCGTTCGGGACAACTGAACGAAGCGCTGACGCAGGCCGAGGACATTTTGCGCCGGCGCCGCAACGTAGCGTTCGGAGATCCTAACAATTTCGATATCAAGACTGCCGACGCTTTTGTGAAACAATTCGACAGCATCTTCGCGATGGTCGGACTCGTCGCCATCGCAATTTCAAGCCTGGGCCTGCTCGTCGGTGGCATCGGTGTCATGAATATCATGCTGGTGAGCGTAACCGAACGGACGCAGGAAATCGGCATTCGCAAAGCGTTGGGTGCGCGACGCCGCGACATCACGAATCAATTTTTGTTTGAAGCGATGACGCTGACGTTCTTAGGCGGGATGCTCGGCGTGACTTTGGCGATCGGCACCAGCAAGCTAATCATGTTTCTGATCCCGACTTTGCCGGCGTCGATCCCGATGTGGGCCGTGACCACAGGCATAACAGTGAGCGTCGGCGTGGGATTGATCTTTGGAGTATGGCCGGCGCGCAAAGCGGCGCGGCTCGATCCGATCGAATGTCTGCGCTACGAATGAAGTTCCCTCTCCCGCTGGGAGAGGGAAAGGGTGAGGGCCTAGCGCGTCGAAGTCTTGTCTTACGTTTATTGAGAGAGATGATTTCACTTGCAGAGTGAAATCATCTCTCTCAAATCCATTCAGGAGCTAGTTCCTCTACAAGCCCTCATCCCCATCCCTTCTCCCAATGGGAGAAGGGAGAATCGCCCTCCCTTACGGTCGGGCTTCTGACACGTGGGTATCGATCGACTGAATGATCTGCTGATACTCCGGATCATCTCGCAACGAATCCCAATTCTTATCCTTCTCAAACCACGCGCGATTTTCATTTCCTAATTCAATGGCCCGGCGCAGCCACTTCAAAGCTTCGTCGCGTTCACCTTCGATCGCGTAGGCGGATGCCAACCAGTAGGCCACATCGTGATCCGTGTTCGCCGTCTCGATCACTTCGTCGGTGAGTTGCGTGCGTGCTTCTTCATTGAATCCGAGCGCGCTGAGAAACGTCGCGTAGATCGGGCGAATGCCGTCAAGCTGCGGTTGCTGCTCAAGCACCTCTTCGAGAATCTCAGCGGCTTTGACTACGTCGCCGTGATAATAGAGCGCTCGGGCGCGAAACGTTTTGATCAAAGGATGATCGGGTTCCAGGGCTGCGCCCTCGTCGAGTTCGGCCATCGCGCGATCGAATTCTCCCTGATAGGTGAAAATACGCGCGCGGTTGTAGCTGGCGACAACCTTCTCCGCCGGACTTAAACGCGCCATGCGCTCGAAGCACCGCAGCGCTTTCTGGTATTCACCGTCCAGCCGCGCAATCACGCCGCGTTGAAAGTGAACGCCGGGATCGTTCGGCGACTCGCGCACCAGCTTCTCTGCCGTCGCGCGCGCGCGATCCTTTTCGCCGTGCGAAAGATAAATCAAGACCATGTGGCGGCGCGGCTCGAGCAAGTCAGGATCGATCGCCAGCGCTTTGTCGAAAGCTTCGGTGGCGGCGTCATAATCACCTTGTTCCCCGGTCCCTTTGATCACGCGATTTGCGTACGCCGAGCCCAGGCCGCTGTGCGCCAGCGCAAACGAAGGATCGAGATAGGCGGCGCGCTCGAAATGTTGAATCGCTTCGTCGATGTCTTTGCGCGCAATCGTTTTGTAAATGAAGCGCGCCAAACAGTCGCGGCCACGCAAATATTCTTCGTAAGCTTCGGCGTTCGCGGTCGGCTGCTGGACCAGCTTATCTTTCTCATCCGGCGAAAGCTCCAGGCGCAGCCCGTCGACAATCTCCTGCGTGATGGTGTCCTGCACGCTGATGATGTCAGCGGCCTCAGCATCGATGCGATCACTCCAAATCAAATCGCCGGAATCGACCTCGACGAGTTGTGCGGTGACTCGCAAACGGTTTCCAGCGCGCAGAAATCCGGCGGAGAGTACCGCGGATACGCTGAGGTCGCGGCCCGCCTGGCGCGGATCGATCTGCACACCTTGATACTTCACGATCTCGGAAGACGGCCGCACGACTAGCGAACGCACGCGTGCCAGTTCGGTGATGACTGCATCGGCGAGAGAAAATTCATAGAAACTCGATTCCGGATCGTTGCTGACATTCTTGAATGGCAGGATCGCGATGCTCTTGCGATCGCGATCGCTGACGCTGGTGATCGGCGTAGTGTGCGGCTCGGAAGTCAAAGGCTTTGCCGGAGTGCTGCGTTCGCCGGTGATGCCGCGCAACCAACGCACCGCGCGGCCCATGCGTCCGGTGCCGGGCATGTGCTTCGGCGCGACCGGCATGATTGGATCGAAACTTTGAGCGCCGCCGGCTTCAATTTCGCGCAGCACCGCGCGCAAGTCATCGCGCAACTCGCCAACTTTCTGATAGCGTTGCTTTGGCTCTTTCTGCAGCGCGCGATCGAGAATTGCCTGCAGTTGCCACGGTGCGCCGCCGGGGCGTGCTTCGTTCAGCGGCACAGGTTCTTCATGCAGCACCGCGTGCCGCACATCTACGCTCGTCTTTCCCTGGAACGGCCACGTGCCGGTCAACAATTCATAGAGCAACACGCCCGTCGAAAAAATATCAGCGCGCGCATCGACGCGTTCACCCCGCGCTTGCTCCGGCGCCGCATAAGTCGCTGTGCCGTAAGGCACGCCGACTTCAGTCAAGTCCGTGTGATGAATGCTGCCGGGAGCAGCGCTCTCATCGACCAGTTTCGCTAAACCGAAATCGAGAATCTTGACCTGGCCCGATGGCGTGACCATCACATTTCCGGCTTTGATATCGCGATGAACGATGCCGCGTTCGTGCGCCGCCGCGAGCGCATCGGCGACCTGGATCGTGATTGTCAGCGCGCTGCGAAAATCAAGCGGCCGTCCGTTCACCAGATCGCGCACGTTCTTGCCTTCGACGTACTGCATGGCGATGAAGTGCACGCCTTCAATTTCGTTGAGGTCGAAGATGGTGCATATGTTGGGATGGTCGAGGGCCGAAGCGAGCCGCGCTTCGCGCTCGAAACGTTTGAGGTTGGCTTCTTTGACGGTTAATTCCGGCGGCAGGACCTTGATGACGACAGCGCGCCCGAGCTTCGTGT
>DASQYL010000014.1:0-13132 GCA_035639235.1 Pyrinomonadaceae bacterium
GACGGTACCGCTGGCAGCGGGGTTCGCTTTCAGCACGCCTGTTTCGTCGATGCAGAAATCGCGGGTTCCAGTCGCGGTAACGCCGCTGGTGGTCACCGGCGTAGCACCGAGTGTATAGGCGGTCTGCGAAGCAGCGGGAACAGCGCCGGTGGTGAAGCTGTAACCGCTCTTGGTACCGCCGCCCAGCGTGCCGTCGATCAGGTTCTGGGCGACAAGGCTGTTCACGTCTCCGTAATTGCCGTTGCCTGCGGTTGATTTGTAAGTCGCCTCAGCACTGCTCATCGTGCGCAGCGACTGTTGCGCTGAACCTTCGTTGGCCGCGCGACGCGACGCGAGCAGGTTCGGAATTGCGATTGCCGCGATGATGCCGATAATCGCCACGACAATCAGCAGCTCGATTAACGAAAATCCTCTGTCGTTCTTTGTGTTCTTCATTTTGTTGCTCCTAAGTTTTTGGTGGGTGCGGTTAGCTTGCCGATCGCGACCTGGAACATCGCGCTTACGTCAACAACTCTCCGCTTGAAAAACGAGGGCAGGGTTGTTGTGTTCCCTGCCCTCTCTGAAGTCGAAGTTGACTACGATTAGTTGCCAACCGCGGCAAAGCCTGCAACGGTGCAGTCCACTGGGACGGTACCGCTGGCAGCCGGGTTCGCTTTCAGCACGCCCGTCTGGTCGATGCAGAAGTCGCGAGTTCCGGTCGCCGTCACACCACTGGTCGTCGAAGGAGTCGCACCCAGTGTGAACACTGTGGTCGACGCCGCCGGCGCAGCACCCGTCGTGAATTTATAGCCGCTCTTGGTGCCGCCACCCAAGGTGCCGTCAATCAAATTCTGAGTCACCATGTTGGCAACTGTTCCGTAACTGCCGTTGCCCGCTGTAGCCTGATAGGTCGCCTCAGAGCTGCTCATAGTGCGCAGTGACTGCTGAGCCGAACCTTCGTTCGCGGCGCGCCGGGAAGCGAGAAGATTGGGGATCGCGATAGCGGCGATGATGCCGATAATCGCAACAACGATGAGCAACTCGATTAACGAGAAGCCCTTTTGATTCTTGTTCGTCATGTCTTTCATTTGCTCCTTAAGAGATAAGCTGGTTTGGGTTTCCCTTCGGCGCCACCGGCTTCGTCTCAAGAACAACCGCAGCGCGCGATTTGTCGCGAAGGCTATGTCAACCACTGTGCCAGAAACTTCAGACGAGGAAAATCGTTGAAATGCTTCGGGAAACTGAGGTTTTTGACGAATCGCAAGACTGGAACTGACGGAGTCGAATTCCAATTCTTACTCTCTGACATTTACTGTCAGCATGGTGGTGACGGGTTTTGTCAAGAGAGTGAGGATGCTGCTAAGAACGTTCGCCGGCGCTGGCGGCCTGACCGGAATCTTCGGAGCTGTCGTCAAAGTCTGCCGCACGACGACGAGGATATGGATCGGTGGCGCGGCGTCGAGGAATGGTTTCGGAGTTGCGGCGTTCATCTCGCATCTGCGCAGTAAGTCCGCGGATGCCATGCTTGTCCAGCAGGTGCCGCAACGAGCGCACCGACATCTTCAATAAGTCTGCGGCGTTGGTTTGATTGCCATCGGTGCGGTTCAATGCTTCCAGGACATAGGTCTTTTCTAATTGGTCGAGATGCGCCGTGAGATTGATTCCCTCATCGGGCAGCTGCAGTTCAGAACTGATACGCGTCTGGCTGTAATTGGTAATTTGCTCGGGCAGGCGCTCGGGCTGAATCATCTCGGTGCGTTCCAGCGCGACGGCGCGTTCAATGGTATGTTCCAATTCGCGCACGTTACCCGGCCATGAATAGGCTTCCAGCAAGCGCATCGCTGGTCCACTAATTGAAATCTTACGTCCAGTCTGTGAGCAATACTTGCCAATGAAATGCTCGGCCAGCTCCGTGATGTCCTGGCCACGCTCGCGTAGTGGCGGCAGCTCCATCGGAATAACAGAAATACGATAGTAAAGATCTTCGCGAAAGGAACCGTCTTTGGTCATCGCCGACAGATCGCGATTCGTCGCCGCAATCACTCGGGTGTTCACCAACGTTTCTTCATGAGCGCCCACGGGCCGCACCTTGCGCTCCTGTAATACACGCAGAAGTTTGACCTGCATCGCCGCGGACATCTCGCCAATTTCATCGAGAAAGATCGTTCCCTGATCGGCGGCTTCGAATAGACCCTTGCGATTTGCCGTTGCGCCCGTGAACGATCCTTTCACGTAACCGAATAACTCAGATTCGAGTAGCGTCTCAGTGAAAGCGCCGCAGTTCACCGAGACGAACGGCCTTTGCGCGCGCGGACTAAGATCGTGAATGGCCCGCGCGACTAATTCCTTGCCGGTGCCGGACTCGCCGGTGATCAGCACCGTCGATTGCACCGCCGCGACCGTTTCGATCATTTGGTAGACCGACTGCATGCGATCCGATGTGCCGATGATGTTGCCAAGCTGGCCGCGCGCACGCTGTCCTTTGATCAATGCTTCGTTTTCAACTTGCAGCGCCTGCTTCTCGCGCTCATCGGCAATTTTCTGAACCGCTCTTTCGACCATCACCTTAAGCAGGTCGTTGTCGAACGGCTTATAGATGAAATTAAACGCGCCCAGCTTGACCGCCTCTCGCGCAGTCTCTTCATGCGCGAACGCAGTCATCATGATGACTTCGGTTTGTGGATGAAGTTCTTTGGTCGCGCGCAACAAATCGATGCCGCCGATGTCCGGCATCCGCACGTCCGAAATGATCACATCGGCACGTTGTTGCCGCAGCATGTCCAAAGCGCGCCGTCCGTTCTCGGCGACGCGAATCGAATGCCCTTCGCGCTGAAAGAGGTGCGTGAGAAACTGACGCATGCTTAATTCGTCGTCAACTATTAGAAGGCTTGCCATTCCTATTTAATGACTCTTCGGTAATTCAATGGTGATGGTTGTGCCGTGCCCAACTCTGCTGCGCACATTGATTGTACCATTATGGTCGCGAATAATTTGATAGACGATCGAGAGCCCCAGCCCCGTGCCGCCCGTGGTCGAAGTGAATGGCTCGAAGAGATGCTCGACCTGGTCTGGCGACATGCCGCAACCATCGTCGGCAAAAGTAATTCGCAAGCGGTTGTCGTCGGCATCGTGCAATGAAACCCGGAACGTGCCGCCTTCCGGCATGGACTTCAAGGCGTTGCGCGCGATATTCCAACAGACTTGCTTCAACTGTTCCGGATCGCCGGGAATGATTGTCGGGCGGTCAGTCAACTCTTCTTCAAGTTTGTGACCGTCGACAATCTCGTCGCTGTTTCGCAGCAGCTTGAACGTTTCGCTGACGACGGCGCGAATGTCAACGTTCTTTAATTCAGCCGGCCGCGGCCGCGCGTAATTCAGATAATCGGCAACAATCTTATTTAATCGATCTGATTCGCGCATGATGATTTCCATCAACTGCGTCTGCTCAGTGTTGCCGTCCATTTCGGAACGCAGCATTTGAATCGAGCCGCGCATCGCGGCGAGCGGGTTGCGAATTTCGTGCGCGATGGAGGCAGCCATGCGTCCCACGGCGGCCATGCGATCCTGCCGCCGCGACGTTTCTTCCAAGGCGCGCACGTCGGTGAGATCCTGAAACGTGATGACCATGCCGCTCGTCTCGCCCGACTCAGCGAACAACGGCGCGATCGTAAATCCCAAACGGAGCGCCAATCCGTTCGGCGTCAGACAATCTGCCTGAAAGCGCGGACTCAGGTTTCCGTCCGCCGCCGCGTTCATCGAATCGACAATCTTGCGCGACATGTCACCAAAGAACATTGACGCATCGAGGCCGCGCACTTCTGCGGGTTTGTAGCCGGTGATTTCTTCGGCGGCGGCGTTGAAGGTGTATATCCGTCCCTGCAGGTCAGTGGTAATCACACCGGACCTAATCGATTCAACAATCCGTTCGTGCAAGGCGCGCAGGTCGGCCAGCGATCGAGTTGCGGCCGCCAACTCTACGTCAGACTTTGTTTGGCTGTGGGCCAGCTTTGCTGCCAGCAAACCGACGACGAGAAATGAAATATCAGAAAGGCCAACAGCCTGAATCGTGTTGGCCAATGCCGCGCTGGGCGCACCGTACCGAACGATTGCATAAAGCGCGCACGCGTTGAATGCAGCCGCGCTGCCGATCGAGGTAATCAAAGCGCCGCGCGGTCCGAGAAAGAGACTCGCAACTGAAATGATGACGATATAGAGCGCGGCGTAAGGAGAATTCACGTTGCCCGTATTCCAAACCAGCCACGTCACCACGAGCACGTCGGAAAATATCTGCAAGCGGGCTTGTGCCAGGAAGTTGTTCCAGACGAGATGCATGCCAGCAAAAATCACGGTGAGACCGGCGACGGTCAATAAGATCGGTGCGACGTTGGCTTTGATCGAGCCGAGTGCTTGCACGCTCGATCTCCAGGCTAAAGCAGACAACAGGAGCACCACTGCCGTCGCGGCGCGACCGGCAATCAGCCACCAAAGCCTGCGCGCCAGAGGTGATTGACGAGATGGCGTAATGATCTGCATTGCCATGCGGAAAAGCCTATCACAAAAGCGCAAACCCAAACTGAGCGATTGTCAATTGAGCTTACACGGTGGTAAACAAGGGTCGCGAACCGGCTCAGATATCAACAACCATGCGAACAAGATTCATTGCGCTTACATTCATAGCTCTCTCATCAATGCTTGCCAATGCCGGCCTTGCGCAAAAGCAAACCGACCGCAACCAGCAGCGACAGACGCTGGTCGAAATGGAGCGCGCCTTCGCCAAAGCTGCCGCGGCTAAAGGGACGCGCGACGCATTTCTCGAGTTTCTCGCCGACGACGGTGTCGTTTTTCAACCCGGTCCAGTGAATGGAAAAAAGTTTTGGAGCGAACGCCAGCCGCGCAAAGGTCTCTTGAGTTGGGAACCTGTCTTTGCCGATGTATCGCGCGCGGGCGATCTCGGCTACACGACTGGGCCGTGGGAATTTCGACCGAATGGTCCTGCCGATCAGCCAGTCGCTTTCGGACAATACTTCACGATTTGGAAAAAGCAGCGTGACGGATCGTGGAAGGTGGTGCTTGACCGCGGCGTAAGCAGTGAGAAATCGTTTGGCAGACCCGCACTAACTTTTCCGCCAGATGACGAACACCTGAATCGTGCTCCATCGGCAGACCTCGCCGCCGAGCGAGTCACGATCATAAAACTGGAAGATGAATTCTCGCGCAAGTCGGCGATATTTGCGCGCACCGCTTACGAAGAATATGTCGCCGATGACGCACGGCTGTTGAGAGAGAACAAAGCGCCTGCCATTGGCAAGGTCGCCGCCGGCGCGTTGCTGCCTGAGGCCGGCCGAGCGCTCACGTGGCGAGCGGCGATGGCCGATGTTTCCAGTTCCGGCGACCTCGGTTACACGTACGGGACTTTCGAACTGTGGAGCCGCGGCGTGACGCTGCAACGCGGAAGCTACGTTCGTGTCTGGAAGAAACTTCGCGGAACATGGAAGGTCGTCGCGGATGTGATGAGTCCCGATCCAAAGCAATGATCCAAGTTCCGAGTCACTGCAAATTATTGCAAATCTCATCTAATTTTCTCCGTCGAGCTGCGGCCCGTTGTGTTAGCGATGCTTCTGGTCTATTCTTAAATTTCCCACGCTGCCCCTGAGTTCAGGATTAATCAGCCCCGTTTCAGAAAGGCCGATCGCATGACTCGCAAGAAGCGCGTCTTGTGTGTTGACGACAACACCGACACGTGCGCGCTGGTAGATGAAACTCTAAAGCAGTGGGAAGTGGCTGCCGAGCATACAAGCACGGAAGGTTTGCGCCATGCCGCCGGCGAAAAGTTTGACTTGATTCTGTTGGATTATCACTTGCCGGACGGGACGGGACTCGACTTGTGCCGCCAGATTCGCCTGTTTGATGTCACCACGCCGATTCTGCTCGTGACCGTGACGCATTCCATCGAGCATAACGAAGTGTTAGCTGCGGGTGGCCAGGGAGTAATCAGAAAAGATCATCTCATTCACGTACTGCCGGTAGCTATTGCCAATGCGCTTGAACCGAAACTGTCTTCCTCTGTTCCTTAAAGCGAGCGACGATTCAAAAAGAGTCGGTGACTTTTGCCGCGGTGAAATGCCCGCGGAGAACCCCATTGACCCTCACAGATGCTTCAAATTTTCAGCAAAAACCAAACCGTCGAGTCGGCATAATCATTGCTCAATGGAAGCATGACGCCCGCGGTTTGTCTGCGGCCGTTCAATGGCTTGCGCGCGTAACAGCGCAAAGTCGAAATAGCCCCGAACCTCAATCTCTCTGAAATCCTACGGCAGAGAAACCGCATTCGTTAAGCGTTTCAGATTTTGCTCGGGGCTCTAGTTCATCTGGAGGATCGTGCAAATGTGCACTGACGATCGAGCGAATTCGCGCTCGGGTTCTCTCTTGCGTCCTGACACCGTCGTTGAGAATCGTTATCGGATTATTCGCCAAGTCGGCCGAGGCGGGATGGGCGCGGTCTACGAAGCTATCGATCTGCGTCTGGGCCACACCGTCGCGCTCAAGCAATCGCTGACCGACAGTGAATCATTAACGCGACAGTTCGAACGCGAGGCGCGTCTGTTAGCGCAGCTCAATCATCCGGTGCTGCCGCGTGTAACCGACTATTTCGCCGATAATGGCCGCGCGTTTCTGGTGATGCAATTTATCGCGGGAGATGATCTGGCGACCTTGCTGGCCCAACAGACGGGCCCGCTCCCACGTCATTCCGTAATCGCCTGGGCCGATCAGTTACTCGATGCGATCATTTACTTACACACACACGATCGCCAGGTAATTCATCGTGACATCAAGCCGCATAATTTGAAGGTCACACCTGACGGGAAAATCGCCTTGCTGGATTTCGGCCTGGCCAAATCGCAAGCTTGCGATGATGAAACCAGCGGCCAGAGCGTCTTCGGCTTTTCGCCGCAGTACGCTCCGCTCGAACAAATTCAAGATACCGGCACCGGACCGCACAGCGATATCTATGCTTTGGGCGCCACACTTTATCACCTGTTAACCGGCGTCAAGCCGGCCGATGCCGTGACGCGCGCAACCGCGCTGAAAGATTCGCAACCAAATCCGCTGCGTCCCGCGCATGAAATCAACTCGGCGGTCGAACTCGAGCTTTCAATGATCCTAAATCGCGCGATGGCTTACGATGCGGCGGAACGGTTCCAAACTGCCGACGAATTTCGCCAGGCCCTGAGACGTTTGGGTCGTGTCGATTCTCAAGATAATCAAGACATGCAAAACAACGCACTCACTGAACCCGCGCTGGTTCACCGCAAATCGTCGCGCGCGTTCGCGGCCACGATGATAATCCTATTAGCGTCATTCGCGGTCTTCTGTCGTTACTATCAATGGAGAATGCCTGCACTTGAAAACCAATCTGCGGCCAAATTGGTTACCAACGACGCGGTGGAGCGTACAGATTTGCCTAAATATTTTGGCGACAGCGCGTCTTCAAGACATCAGACGCCGCAGAAAATTTTGAAACACAAGAGACGAAGCAGATAAGCTGGGTAGGGTAAAAACAAAATCGGGCGACGCCATGTCGCCCCTTTTTGTTTGGTGGTGAGCCGAGCAGGGCTCGAACCTGCGACCCGCTGATTAAGAGTCAGCTGCTCTACCAACTGAGCTATCGGCCCACAACGAGATAAAAATTATACGTCGCGTGTTATCTGAGTCAAGCGAGTAGCATGTGCGGTTTTCATTTTGCAAAACCGCTGCACTTCGCACAGAATGTCTGTTCACGATCCGCAATCAGAAAAGTTCATACAGACACGAAGATGAATTACCGACAAAGCGTGCTGGAATTAATCGGTAACACGCCGCTAGTTAAGATCAATCGCATCAACAAAGGATTGAAGCCGCTGATTCTCGCCAAGATGGAGAATCTCAATCCCGGTTTTTCCGTGAAGGATCGCATCGGCATCTCGATGATCAACGCCGCCGAGCGCGAAGGCAAATTGAAACCGGGCGGCACGATTGTCGAAGCCACTTCGGGCAACACCGGCATCGGCCTCGCCATCGCCGCCTCGGTCAGAGGTTACAAGTGCATCTTTGTAATGACCGACAAAGCCTCCGCAGAAAAATCGCGATATCTAAAGGCGCTTGGCGCCGATGTCGTCATCACCCCGGTCTCTGCCAAGCCCGGCACGCCCGATCACTATGTCTCCACCGCGAGACGCATCGCGGCTGAAACCCCGAACTCTTTTTACCCCGATCAATACTCACATCCGGCTAATCCCGAAGCTCACTATCGCACGACTGGACCGGAACTGTGGGAACAGACCGAAGGAAAGATTACCCACTTCGTTTCCGGCATCGGCACCGGGGGAACGATCTCCGGCACCGGCAAATTTTTGAAAGAGAAAGATCGGAACGTCAAAGTCATCGGCGCCGACCCCTTCGGTTCAATTTATAAGACTTACAAAGAGACCGGGAAAATTCCCGAGACTACACCATATCTCGTCGAAGGAATCGGTCAGGAGGTGCTGCCCGGCAACGCTCACCTGCAATACGTCGACGAGATAATCAACATCACCGACCGCGAGTCGTTTGAAGCAGCACGGCAATTGAGCCGGGTCGAAGGAATTTTCTGCGGTGGTTCGACGGGAACAAACGCGGCGGCGGCATTACGAGTCGCGCGCGATCTCGACGAAAACGCTGTCGTTGTTTTTATCGTCTGCGACACCGGCGAACATTATCTGACTAAGTTTCATTCTGACGAATGGATGAAAGAGAAGCGTCTGCTCGAACCGCAGAAGATTACTGCCGGGCTAATAAGCGAAACCAAGAGCAAGGCGGCTCCTCAGGATCTTATTAGCGCGGCTCCGAATGATTCGGTGGGCGCTGTGCTGGCGAAGATGAACGAGATGGGACTGACCCAACTGCCCGTGCTGGAAGATGGCAAACCCGTCGGCTCTCTGCGCGAAAATCATTTGCTCACCAAAGTCTTCAACGATCGCGATCTGCTCGAGGCTCGCGTCGGCGACGTCATGGAGAAAAGTTTTCCCACCGTGGACGTCGACGACGACGTGAATATAGTTTCGCGCAAACTGCGCACAAGTCCAGCAGTGTTGATTGAGGAATACGGACGCATCACCGGCATCATCACTCGTCTCGACCTACTCGATATGAGCGAGAACGGACAGTAAACCGATCATTTTCGCTCGTAAAACTTAACTCGTAGTTCTGAATCCAACTGTCGCATTTCGTAAAGTTCGAAGCCATCGAGAAATTCTGCCGGCACGAAAGTGTCAGCTCCCTCGACGGACAACGGAATCTCCGTCACAACCCAACGATCGATATCCGGCATGAACGCCGCGTAGGTCTTTGCACCGCCGATGACAAACAGATCGTGCGTCAAGGTTTTCGCGAGCGTCACCACGGATGCGACCGTCGGCAAACGCACAACCGAATCGGCCGGCTCAACCTCCGCTTTCGTCGTGAGTACGATGTTCATGCGATCGGGCAAAGGCTTCTTCAGCGTCTGCCAGGTGCGAGCGCCCATGACGACCGCGTTTCCGATCGTCGTCTGCTTGAAAAATTTCAGATCGGCAGAGTAGTGCCACGGCAGCGTGCCGTCCTTGCCGATAGCGAGATTCCGATCAACTGCGACGATTCCGATGATGGACATAGGTTCTTACCGACTGCCGATCATTTCTTCAATTGTTAGATTAATATCTTTAGCGATTTGTCGAAGTAGGGCTGGCGAGATATCGCGGCCTGCATGGAACGGAACGGTCGTCGTACGCCCGTCCGTATGTCGAAACTGTTTGTGGGAACCCTTCTGCCGGACTTCGACGAATCCGAGTCGCTGAAGTAGGGAAACAACTTCTCTCGGTTTCAGAACGGGTATGCCGCCCATGTCAAGCGACCTTTACAGTCTCAGTCCCGACAAACTCAGCTTCCAATTTTGGCTCGCCATCTTCCAGGAGTAATTCGATGACTTCTCTCATGTTGTCGCGCAATTCTTCGAGCGTTTCTGCCTGGCTGTGCGCGCCTGGAAAGCCCGGTACATAGCCTACAAAAAAACCTGTGTCGCCGCACTTTTCAACGATGTAATTGAAGCTTTTCATTTCGGCACAAACGATACCACGTCTTCAAGTAAGCAGTCGATGAATCCTCCACACTTGAGTTTCGCTGAATTGCAGTGACCTGAGCGCCGACGTATCGTATCATCAGCCGCACTGCGACTCGAACGATAATCAAAAAGATGAGTGGATTCTATCTTGCCTTTGCGCTGACCGTTTTTGGGATGTTGCTCTATCATCTTTCACAGAAGTCTATTCCGCACGACACCAACCCATTCTTTGTCATCGTCATCGCGTATGCGGTCGGCATCGCGCTGTGCGTGGTGTTCGCTTCATTTTATCCGGGGAAGAAAAGCATCGTCGAAACCTTCCGCGCCTCGAACTGGGCGGTGTTCACTTTGGGAGCGGCCGCCGCCTTGATTGAATTAGGTTTCTTGCTGGCGTATCGCACAGGGTGGCGAATCAGCATCGCGGCCGTGGCAACGAATGCTGCGGCCGCCGTGGTACTGATACCGATCGGCCTGTTAGTGTTCAAGGACCACTTGTCGCTACGTAATGTAATCGGATTGATCTTCTGTATCGTGGGATTGGCGCTGGTGGTGCGGCAATAGTAAGCGACAACTAGACGGCGACGGGCGCAGCAATCTTCGCGTGGGCTTCATAACCAACCAAACTCAAATCGTTGTATTGAAAATTCAGCAATCCTTCCAGCCCTCGCAGCCGATGATCATCATCGTCAATCTCAAATCGCGGCAGGGGGAAAGGCTCGCGTGCGAGCAATTCCTTCACTTGATCTAAATGGTTTTGATAAATGTGATAGTCGCCGAGTGAATAAATGAACTCGCCCACCTGTAAATCGCAGGCGTGCGCGATGAGATGCGTCAGCAACGCGTAGGATGCGATATTAAACGGCACACCGAGAAAGGCGTCCGCCGATCTCTGGTAAAGCTGGCAATGAAGAACTCGTCCGCTTGGTCGCTCATCGATCTTGAATTGAAAAATTGTATGGCACGGTGGTAGATCGACGTTGTCGCATTCGCGCGGGTCCCAGCCGCTGACGATCAATCGACGTGAAAACGGGTTCGTTTCGATCTGATCGATCAAGCGCGCAATCTGATCGACGCCGTCGCGCGCCGGGTAATGCCCGCCGAACGATCGCCACAGGTAACCGTAAATCGGGCCCATGTCGCCCGGCTCGCGACCGAACCTGCGCGTGTGTTCTTCATCCGCCCATTCTTTCCAGATATCGATTCCCTTCGCGCGCAGGTTCGCTTCGTTCGTATCGCCTGACAAGAACCAGAACAACTCTTCCGCGATCCAGCGAAACGGAACGCGCTTCGTAGTGACGAGCGGGAATCCCTCACGCAGATCGAAACGCGTCTGAAATCCGAAATGCGAAATCGTGCCGACGCCCGTCCGATCGCGGTGCGGCGTGCCCTGATCGAGGATTGAGCGGAGGATGTCGTGGTATTGCTTCATATCACAGCCATAGAGCTAAGAGCCAAGGGCAAGTTCGCGTACGGATTCGATCAGCCGATCTATCTCTTCATCACTCGTGTAGCATGCACATCCTACGCGCACGAGTCCTTCCGGTTGCAGACCCAATCGAT
The DNA here is from genome assembly GCA_035639235.1 of Pyrinomonadaceae bacterium. Taxonomy (GTDB): domain Bacteria; phylum Acidobacteriota; class Blastocatellia; order Pyrinomonadales; family Pyrinomonadaceae; genus UBA11740. The sequence goes on from DASQYL010000014.1 coordinate 11,654, forward strand.
CGACCACGGTTTGCGCATAGAAATCTCCATGCGAAACGAATAGGCCGCGTTCGCTCAGCCGGCGCGCGACCTCGGTCGATGAAACACCGTCAATGGTAAATGAAACGGTCGGTGTGCGTGCGACCTGCGGAGGTGGTCCATAAAGGCGAATGCCCTTAACGCGGGCCAGTTCGTCCCAGAGTCGTTTGACCTGAGGTTGGCTGTGTGCGCTGAGACCTTCGAACGCTAAGCGCAATCGTTCACGACGCGAACGCAAACTGACAGTTTGCGCTACCAGCGAAGCGTAGAAATCAACCGCGGCCGCTGCGCCGGCGATGCCTTCGTGATTCAGCGTTCCCATTTCGACTCGCTCTGGCCCAACGTCAGGCGCCGGCTGCAGCTTTGGAAAATCGATCGATTCGATCAGCTCCGTCTTTGCGTAGAGCACGCTGACGTGCGGTCCGTAAAATTTGTACGCGGAGCACGTGAGAAAATCGCAATCCATGGACTTTACGTCGCACAGAAAATACGGTGCGTAGTGAACCGCATCGACCAAAGCCAGCGCGCCGACTGAATGAGCGAGTTCGACGGCGCGGCGATAATCATTCACTGTTCCGAGCGCGTTGCAGCCCGCGCCGAACGCCACCACCTTCGTGCGCGGTGAAATCAGCCTCTCAAAATCGTACCAATTGAGCTGGCCGCTTTCCGTATCCATCTGCGCAACGTGCAGCGTCACCCCACGTTCCTTGACCAACGCTTGCCAGGGCGCAACGTTCGCGTGATGTTCGAGTTCGGTGATGACGATCTCGTCGCCGGGTCCCAGCGTGCGCCCGAGCGCGCGCGACAGGTGATAGATCATCGAGGTCGTGTTCGGACCGAAGACTATTTCATTCGCGGACGCATTCAGGAATTCACCGAACGTCTGCCGCGCCGCTTCGATAATTGCGTCGGTTTCGTGACTCGTCGGATATTCCCAGTGCGTGTTGGCGTTGTGATTCAGCAAGTAATCGGCGACGGCGTCGACTACGACTTGCGGTGTTTGGGTGCCGCCCGGCGCGTCGAAATAAGCGACCGGAAATCCGCGATGCTCGCGTTCCAGCGCCGGAAAGTGCGCGCGAATTTCGTCGGTCGTAGCAATCTGGTTCACGGGTTGTGGTGATGGCGTGCTCATAATATTCAGCCGATCGGCTCGACCCGAGATGCTATCAGAAAAGATCAGAAATTTCGCGCTCGCAATCAAAGAGTCTTCCAACGATCCGGCACTGCAGTTGCACAAATGCATTTCCGCATCGAGATCATTCGCGAAACGGCGGTTTAATCGGCGACCAAAAGGCTGCTGTAGTACAGCGCTGTACGCGAAGGCGACACCGATCATTTGAAGAACGAACACTGGAACCATTTCGCATACTGCAGGAGGACATAATGATAGCCAGCGAGATTATGACGAAGAACCCGGAGTGTTGTCTGCCGACTGATTCAGTAATGGCGGCGGCGCAAATT
>DASQYL010000015.1:0-17268 GCA_035639235.1 Pyrinomonadaceae bacterium
GCGCCCACGTTCACGGGATTATTGATGCGATGAACAATGATTACGAGCGGGTTTGCGTCTTGCTTCGCGCTGAATTCTTTGTCGTCGATGGACGGTCGCGCGGCAATCACAACGATCCCTTGCGGCGTTTTCGTGTAAGAAATCGATTCGAGCAGCTTCTCACTGACTGAGCCGGATTTCTCAGCGAGACGTTCGATCTCTCGAATCAGCCGTGCCGCACGATCTTTCCGGGCGATTTGATCTGAATAGATCGCGGCTTCGATTTTCAATTCGGATCGCACGGCTTCCTCGCACAGACGCAAGCCTTCGACGAAGATCGATTCGTGAACCTTCCCGTCGCGCACGGCGCGCGCGTGTCGGAGCAGGGAATTGTCGCGGCTGGTAATGCGCATAAGAGGCTGGAGGCTAGAGGTTAGAGGCTAGACCCATTTCTATCAAGCCGAAAGATTAGTGGAGAGCAAGCGAATGACGCCACTAGCCTTAATCGACGACTGCTAGTCTCTAGCCTCTAATCTCTAGCCTCTATCTCCGCCCAAATCGGCCAATGATCGGAGACGTTCACAGGTCGCGCGACGCCCCAGCGACTCACCCGCATTCCGCGCACAAAAATCCAGTCAGCATGAAATCGCAAGCCAGCGCCGCGCCAGGTTGACACTTTCGTTGGAAATGGAGTTGAGTAATCATGCGATTCCAGAAGCTTCCGAATCTCGACAGCCTTCTGTCTTGAGAGCGTATTGAAATCGCCCAAAATTACCACCGGCCCGTTGTGTTTTTCGGCTTCGCTCAATACAGTTTCGATTTGCTGATGCTGGTTGTCGAGCGGACCGTGCGGATCGATGTGCGCATTGAAGAGCCGCAGCTTTTCGTCGCCAAATTCAATGGTGGCCGCCATCGCCAGCCGCGGTCTCCATGCGCAATCGTGCCAGGGCAAATCGATACGCGTAGTGTCATGCAGCGGCGTGCGGCTTAACAGAGCGACGCCCGTGTCGCTCTCTTCATCGATCGCAATCTGTTCTTCAAAGTTAAGCCACCACTCGCGCTGCTTAGGCTTGACGCCGCGCGGCAAACCGGCGCCGACGTGCACGAACCGCATGTTGAGCTCACGCGCAAGTTCCGCGGCGACATGCCGCCCGCCGGCCCGCACCGTGTCCTTATCAGCTTCCTGCAATGCTAGAATGTCGGGCGGCGGCAGTAGCGAATTATTCGAAAAAATTTCGGCAGCGGTGCGAATATTTCGATTGACTGCTGCGGTACGATTGCCGGGGAAGTTGTAACCAATCCTTCGCAACAAACCAGACGAAATGAGATGGCTGCCTACTGCATACCGAATGTTGTAGGAAGCGAGCACGAGCCGCGAGCGATTAGCGGTACTAACGACCATCGCCGAACGATTTCCGATCTCAATTCGATTGTTTGACGTGGAGCCGATCACTTGTAATTCTCTTCCTGCCCAGGCGTTTACGCGCTTGCTGGAAAAGACTCATGATACGACAAAGATATGCCTAGAAACGTAATTGCAATTGTTGACGATCTGTTTTTTGCCTCGAAGATTCGGGGAACGGCCGAAGCGGTCGGCGTTTCGGCCAGCTTTCCGCGACACGCGGACGGAGTGAAGGAGTTGATTCAGCGGAACTCGCCCGAGTTGATCATCTGTGACCTGCACTCACAAAAGTTCGATGTTTTGAGCCTGGCGAAAATTTTGAAGGCGGACGCGGCGACCCAGACGATTCCTTTGATCGGTTTCTTCTCGCACGTTCATGTCGACTTAAAACGCGCGGCCGAAGAAGCCGGCTTCGATCGAGTGATGACGCGTTCAGCATTTACGAATGATCTCGCTGCCATCCTTACCGGCGATTGAGTCTCAGAACCTGGACCGGTAGCGACCGGAAAGGCTTACCCCACGAATGGTTACGCAAAATTGATGCGGTCGCTACCGCTCCCGGTTCTGGCACGCTTCAGCCCTACGGTTGAGTGCAAGTTACTGAGACGACGTCCTTAGTGCCATCGTCCTTCGTTACCGTGAAGATGAATGTGCCGGCGGCTTTGCAGTGGAACTCGACTGCTGTTCCGCCGCCGTGCGCAGATCCATTTCGCACCTCCAGGTTTGAGTTCGTCGAGTCAACGCGCTTGAATTCATCCACCCGATAGGTTCTGTAATTTATCCATTTGCAGACTTCACCGCTGGCCGTATCGGTCGGTGTGAGCGGCGTAGGAGCCGGCGGGGGAGTCGGTTGGGCCGCGGGACCACCCGCAGCGGCAATCGGTCCAGCGCCGTTGCACGTGTCGTCCCAGGTTACCGTGCCGGTAATGTTGAATGAGCCGGCCTGAATTCCCGTCAATGGCCGATCGATGGACCACGTGCCGTTGGGTGGAACCGCCGATGGATTGATGGCAATGTTTTGGGTGACGCCTCCGTTCATGTTGATTATGCCGGGCGATTGATTGACCAGTTGAAGCGGCAGATCCTTCGTAATTCCCGCGAGTCCCGACACCACTATGTGCAACGTCGTCCTCTCTCCGCGAATGAGATCCAACTTTGGAGCAGACAACTTGATCTCGATGTTTCGGAATGGACATTCGGTCGTCGAGCCATTCTCTTGGCACTCAATTTTCGTTGGTCCCACCATGTTGCTGGTGTCCTGGACCACGATCTTTCGCGGCGACTCCGCCAATGGCGGGGCGATGGACCCGCCGATCTTTACAAAGTCATCCGGCGAGAACACGCCCTTGAATGGGCCTTTGATTTCGAGCGGATTTCCCGCCTGGCCACCGGTGGGAATCGTGAATTGACTCGGCGCAGGTTGCGGCGTGTTCGAAATCGGAAGCTCTGAAGTGCAAACCATCTGACCCTTATTGCTGATAGTCATCAGCTTCATGGTGGGTGTAATTGTCAACGGAATCATAAAGGGAAGCGTCTTACCATTCACGCTCGTCTTTTGTCCTCCGACCTCGATCACATAGCCGTTCAATTCGGTATTGTTTCGGCCGCGTTCTGATTCGTTCTGGCCGGCCGGCTCCACGTTCACGGTTCCCGAAACTGTGTCTCCGGCAGCCATATCATCCGGGAGATTGACCTTGATCTTGCCTTGCAGCGTATTGCATGTGGCGACAAAAAGTCCGTTCACGTTGATACCGACATGATAGCCCAGTGCGTTGCTCGTCGGCGATGATTTGCACGGCTGTGTGGTTGGCATGTCGCGGACCCGGAACGCTCGCGTGACGCCATCAGGGCAACGATAATAGTCGTCCTCCACTACGTGCCAGAAACCGTCAGGCCGCATTCCGAGTAGGACTGGCTGACCAATAAGGTGCCGCCCGCACAGGGTGTTTCCAATGGTTTGATTAATGTTTGCGGCGGACTCTGCGCGGTTGAACGTTCGACGTGGAGTATCGGGCCTACAAACAAAACTAGTGAAATCAAAACCAACTCGACCATCGTGACAAAGCAATTTCGGGATTTGCTTTTCATTGAATTCTCCTCTCAACCAGTTGGCAAACTGGCGTTTGAAGCGCGTGACGACGTGACTGAAGTGCTGGAACGATCCTGGATAAAATAGCGGAAAGCTTTAGACGAATGCGCGCACTCTAACCCTGCTTGGTGAGCCTGTCAATGGAAAGTTATGAGGAAACGTCGTCCGACAAACTTCAGTTTGTCGATGTTCTGATCGATGTTTGGGTTGAAGCGACAAACTAAAGTTGGTCGAACAATTTTCTACGGCATCGCCGGTTGTGGGGCGACGACCTCGTGAATAGGCCGTACTTCCTGGATGAGCTGATCGTATTGATCGAGAGTTAGCGCTTGCGCGCCATCCGACAAAGCCTTCTCGGGTTGATCGTGAACTTCGATGATCAATCCATCAGCGCCCACGGCGACTCCGGCGCAAGCAAGTGGAATCACCATATAGTTTTTCCCCGTGCCATGTGACGGATCTACGACGACAGGTAAGTGAGAGATGCGCCGCACGGCGGGAATCGAAGCGAGGTCGAGCGTGTTCCGTGTGTGCTGTGCGAAGGTGCGCACGCCGCGCTCGCAAAGCACAACGTTGTAGTTGCCTTCAGACATTATGTACTCGGCTGCCAGCAGCCATTCATCAAGCGTTGCGGACAAACCACGCTTCAGTAGCACCGGCAGCTTTGATTTTCCCGCGCGCCGCAAAAGTGAAAAGTTCTGCATGTTGCGCGCGCCGATTTGGATCATGTCACCGTATTTTTCGACCAGATCGACACCGGCTTCGTCGAGAGCTTCAGTAACGATTTTCAATCCGTAAGTCTCGCGAACGTCGGCCAAAATCTTCAGGCCTTCCTCGCCCAGGCCTTGAAACGCGTAAGGCGACGTCCGCGGCTTGAATGCGCCGCCCCGGAAGAAGCGCGCGCCACTGCGTCGCACGGCTTCGGCGACAGCGAACGCCTGGGCCCGGCTCTCGATCGCGCACGGGCCGGCAATGATTGCGAGTTCATCGCCGCCTATCGTCGCATCCCCCACGCGCACGACTGTTTTTTCCGGACGCAGATCGAGAGTAATTAATTTGTAAGGCTTGCTGACGCGGATTGCTTCGGCCACGCCCGGCAGATTTTCGAACCTGGTCGGATCGACCGCGCCTTGATTTCCCGTGACACCGATCGCCGTGCGCGTCGCGCCCGGCATTGGATGAGCTTTGAATCCAAGTTCCGAGACGACGTCACACACATGCGCTACTTGCGCATCGGTGGCGTCGGCTGTCATTACGATAAGCATGACCTAAAGGTTCCTATATACCTCGCGTCGATGGCGGACAATGGATTATTACGCGCTTGGCATCTCGATCAAGTTCGTAAATGATGCGATAGTCTCCCACTCTGATCCTGAACAAATGACCCGAGCCTTCCAGTTTGACGCTCCGGCGAGTAAACGGTTCGTCGGAGAGATTTTCAATAGCTCTCATTACTCGCAGTAACACTGGTCTTGAAAGCGAGCGCAAATCTTTTTCGACCGCAGGCTTGAGGATGACATCAAATGAAGCCATCTTTTTTCAGCCGTCGCTTCAATTCCATAAGCGTAATCGGTTTTTCATCCCTGCGTTCGGCCACAACCGCCAGATCGTGCAAATCTTCGATTAATTTTTCATACTGTTCCATCGAAAGAAGCACGGCTTTCTTCCGGCCCTTAGCATCGACTAAGAATTGTTCTTGCGTTGCCATAACGGTAATTTACCTGAGTTTCGGTCGTTTGTGGAAACTTACATCAGCTCCGGCACGCTGATGCCTAACGTTGCCAGCGCTGCGGTCAATTGGCGACGAGTGTAATCAGCAACTGAGATCAGCACCGCTCGCTTGGTTAGGTCTTCTTCCGCGATGATCCTGTGGCGGTGATAGAAAAGATTGAAGGCCTTGGCGAGATTGAATGTGTATTTCGCCAGCACTGCCGGTTCGGCGCTGGTTGCGGCTTGCGCGTTGGCTTCGTCAAAACGCGCAGCCAACATGAGCAACGACCACGTGTCATCGCCCGCTTCTCCCTCAAAGACTGGCGATAGATCACCTGCGAGTGCCGTGATGTCCTCAACTAGGTCGCTACCGCTTCCGGTCCTGACACGCAGCTTGCGAAAAATCGAATTCGCACGCACTGCTGCGTACTGACAATATGGACCAGTCTCGCCTTCAAACGACAGTGCTTCTTTGAAATCGAACGCGATCACTGAGTTGCGGGTGAACTTCAACAGGAAATATCTGAGCGCTCCCACGGCGATAGCATGCGCTGTCTCTGTTTGATCGATCTCTGCAAGATCGGGATGCCGCGATTTCACTTCGGCCAGCGCGTCACTCTCGAGCCGATCGATCAAATCGTCGGCTTTGACACCCAATCCCTTGCGCCCGCTCATCTCGATGTAGGGCCGCTTTCGATCTTCATCGGGTAATTCGATGCCGAGTTCGTCGCAGGCAGCCGGCGACAACGCTACCATTTCATACGAAAGATGGACACTCGCTTGCTCGCCAAACTCGGGAACGATGGCCGCTACACCCTTGCGCACAATCTCCTGCGGATATGATTGCCGCGAATCGATGACGTTGTAGACAATTGCGCCGCCGCCGAAATTGGGACGCGGCACTTCAGGCTGCTCATCCGCGTTGCCTTCAGTTGTGGTGACCCAGGTCGCCTGACCATCTGCATACGATCGAAAAGGTCTGTAATTGAAATCCAAACCGAGTTGGCCCAACTTCCAAAGTTGATAGGCGATGTCTTTGCCGGTGTACGTGACCGTGCCGTTGGAACGCACGATGATCTTGTCCGATTCGTGCTCTTCGGTGCCTGTGTGCGATTCGAATGGCATCACCCAGCAACCGCGGTTGCGGCCTTCGCTTTGGAAATGAATCACGCCGCGCTCTTTCATCAATTGAAACGCGCGCTCCCAGAAATGGAGGTGCAATATTTCTGATTCGCGCGCCAGCAGATCGTAGCGAATGCCCAGCCGCTCCATTGTGTCGAGAATCTGTTCGACATTTCGCGTCGCGACGTAGTCCGCGAGTTCGGCAGTCGGATTGTTACCTTCCTCGATTGCATGAAGAATGTCGGCGCGCAATTTCAACTTCTCGGGATTCTGTTCGCCGTCTGCTTTGCCGTCGCGATAGAACAATCCAACACGCGTGTACAAGTCCCAGCAGTAATAATCAAACGGCGTTTCGGACGGAAGGGATCGATCCAACTCTTTGATTTGTTCGAGCGTCATGTTCTCGATGTGCATGAAACCAACAACGACGTCCGCAACTTGCACGCCGGTATTGTCGATGTAGTTTTGCACCTCGACGCGATTACCCGCCGCCTGCAGGATGCGCACGAACGTGTCGCCGATGACCGAATTGCGCACGTGCCCGATGTGCCCCGCTTTGTTTGGATTCACGCTCGTGTGCTCGACCATTAACTTGCGTCCAGTCTTGACTTCACCAGGAAATATTCGTTCGTGAGCGCGCTTCAATCGAGAATCGGTCAAAAGGTCGGTAAGCAGTTTGGCGCGATCGAAAAAGATATTGAGATAGCCGGCGCCCGCAACTTCGACACGATTGATTGATTCAATCGATTGCAGCCTTGTCTGCAACGCCTGGGCAATGGCTCTTGGCGCACGTTTCACGCCGATGTTTTGTTTGATTTGCTTTGCCAGTTCGAAAGCAACTGGCAAGGCGAGATCGCCGAGCTCAATACGCGGCGGTACTTCCACCGCGATGTTTTCCAGATCAATGTCGAACAGCTCGCGCGCAGCCTCGCGGATTGTTTTCCGGATTGTCTCTTGAAGCTGGGTGAGTTTCACTTGGCGTCCAAAATTCTCCCTCTTCCTCTGCGAGAGGGAACAGAAACGGCTATTCTAATGAATCGATCTCAAATCGCGAAATTGCGGGTCGTTCGCGAGCTTTGCTACTATCCATTCTCACAATGCAAACCGTCTCGGATGGATTGATACTTCGCGAACGAATGCGAGACGCGCAGAGTGTGCTGGTGTTGACGGGCGCAGGTGTCTGGGCCGAGTCTGGTGTGCCCACATTTCGTGGCGGAGGAAACACTGCAGTTTGGAAAGGCATGCCGTTCGATGTCATATCGTCGGCAGGAATGCTGCAACGCGATCTGCCGGCGGTTTGGGAGTGGTTTAACTATCGGCGAAATCTGCTAGCATCGTTGAAGCCAAACGCGGCGCATCGAACCATTGCTCGTTGGCAGGATGATTTTTCCGATTTGGCTTTGGTTACTCAGAATATCGATGGCTTACATCAGGCAGCGGGTTCGCGCGACGTAATTGAGTTGCACGGCAACATTTGGCGCGCGCGATGTTCTGATTGCGAGGGGCGTTACTCGCTTAACGAATTAGCCATCGATGAAGGCGTGCCCAGGTGCTTTGACTGCGGCGGCAACTTGCGCCCTGATGTGGTGTTGTTCGGCGAGATGCTGCCGCTGGGCGCGTTCGAGCGAGCGGCGGATGCGGCACAGCGGTGCGATGTTTGTTTTGTCGTGGGAACGTCGGCGGTTGTTTATCCGGCAGCTTCGATTCCGGAAATCGCACGCGCGAACGGTGCGTACATCGTTGAAGTGAATCCCGAGCGCACACCGCTTTCGTCGTTCTGTGATCAAGTGCTAACCGGCAAGGCCGGCGAGATAATGCCGATGCTCTTGGATGAAGTCAGTACCGGTAGCGGTAGCGACCGAGTCGCTGCTCAAAACTGAGATTGCCAATTGTTACCCGATCGCTACCGCTCCCGGTACTGACCTCAAGTTATGAAAACTCTCTACTTTGATTGTTTTGCCGGCGCCAGTGGCGACATGATTCTCGGCGCGCTGATCAGTGCCGGAGTCGATCCGCGCGCTCTTATCGATCAACTGCAATCGCTCGGCGTGGCGGGCTGGCAGATAGATTTCGAGAAAGTCGACCGTTCGGGAATTAGTTCGACGTACGCGCGGGTGCAAACGGCGCACGAGCATGCGCATCGTCATCTGAGCGACATCTTGAAAATTATCTATCGGTCACAACTCAAGCAAAGCGTGAAAGATCGCGCGGCCTCGATCTTTTCGCGGCTGGCGGATGCGGAATCCCGGGTGCACAATCAACCGGTCGAGAAAATTCATTTTCACGAAGTCGGAGCCATCGATGCGATCATCGATGTATGCGGCGCGGCGATTGGTTTTGATTTGCTCGGCATCGACGAATTCATTTCTTCACCGTTGCGCGTAGGCTTCGGCATGGCCCAGATGGCCCACGGCCGTTTTCCAATTCCACCGCCGGCGGTCGCGGAACTGCTGAAAGGCAAACCAATGTATGCCGGCGATATCGAAGGCGAATTCGTAACGCCGACGGGCGCGGCAATCATCACTTCAGTGTGCGACCGATTTGAAAACATGCCGGCGATGAAGATTGAAGCCACGGGTTATGGCGCGGGATCGCGAGATCCGAAAGGCTTTCCGAACGCGTTACGAGTCTTAACTGGAGAAACTGAAGATGCGAACGTTTCCGACGAAACGCTTTTGATGATTGAAACCAACATCGACGATATGTCGCCGCAGGTTTTCGGTTACGTAATCGATCGCGCGTTGGAGTTAGGCGCCCTGGACTGTTATCTGACGCAGACGCAAATGAAGAAAAATCGTCCGGGAGTGCTCGTCTCGATGCTGTGCCGGCTTTCTGATCGAGACAAATTCCTGCAACTATTGTTTGCCGAAACAACGACTATCGGTGCGCGTACATATGAGGTAAAGCGCCGGGCGCTGGCTCGCGAGACGGTAACGGTGGCGACGCAATTCGGCGAGATCGATGTTAAAGTCGTCCATATGAATGGTTCAGTAAGGGCAATGCCTGAGTTTGATCAGTGTCGCGCCGCTGCGACGGCGGCGAACGTGCCTTTGCGAGACGTTCAGGAAGCAGCGCGTGGCGCTTATGCAGCAAGGGCCAAACAGTTTAGCGAACGTCAAGGCGAATGAAGCCAGTACCAATTGCGATCGCGAGTGGGTCGTACGATGAACTCAAAAATCACCAGCATCAAACGAAGGCGAATCAAACCCGCACACGTCGCGGAGGTGGATCTGAAGCGCATCGCTGCCGGCGTGCGCATGATCCTCGAGGGCATCGGTGAAGATCCGGATCGTGAGGGATTGCTCGACACGCCTAAACGCGTCGCCGAGATGTACGCTGAACTGACCGCCGGCATGCACGAGAACGCCGCGCAACACCTCGCACCGCTTTCTGGAAACAAACATGACGAAATGGTGATCGTAAAGGACATCGCCATCGCATCGATCTGCGAACATCATCTCGCTCCATTTGTGGGCAAGTGCCACCTTGCTTACATTCCGAAAAATGGAAGAATCATCGGTCTGTCAAAGTTGGCGAGACTGACGGAAACATTCGCGCGCCGTCTCCAATTGCAGGAACGACTTACGTCGGAAATCGCGAACACGTTATTCGAACAGTTGCAGCCGCTGGGCGTGATGGTCGTCATTGAAGCCGAACACACGTGCATGACGCTGCGAGGCGTGAAAAAGCCGGGCGCGATAACTGTGACCTCTGCCGTGCTCGGCGGATTTCGAAAAGACTCGCGCACGCGTGCGGAAGCGATGGCGTTGATAACCGGGAAATGAGAGATCTGGCAATCGCGACATGATGTCGAAAGAGTGGAGCCCTCTCCCATTGGGAGAGGGTTGGGTGAGGGCTTAAGGCCGTGTGGTGACTTTTATCCTCAACTTTTGCGAGAGATGAATTCGCCAAGCGAATTCATCTCTCGCAAGAAGCCTTAAGACTAACGCAACGCGCAAAGCCCTCACCCCCAGCCCTTCTCCCAAAAGGAGAAGGGAGATCGACTGACCGTTACTGGCTGGTCAGTCGTAATTAGCGCATCAAGGAACAACATCAATTTTGCTTGAAGCAAAATGAACGCAACAATGAAACCAAGATTGCTTAGAACTCTAATCGCTTTAGCGCTTCTTACTGTGAGCGCGCTGGGACAGCGCGCTGTGAGGCGCGAAACAAGCCCCATTCGTGAAGACGCCCTGCGCGCTCACATCAAATTCCTTTCCGACGATCGTCTCGAAGGTCGCGGCACTGGCGCGCGCGGCGGTGAGCTCGCCGCGCTTTATTGCGCGGAACAGTTCGAAGCGATGGGGTTGCAAGGCGCCGGCGCGAACGGGAGTTTCTGGCAGCCGGTGTCGTTGTTTGGCGTGAAGGCTGACCCGAAGACTCAATTACACGTCAGCGGATCGCGCGGCTCGGAAACATTCAAATTCGCCGATGACTACGTGGTGTTCACCGGCGCGCAGACCGATCGTGTGAACGTCAAAGCCGATCTGGTCTTCGTTGGTTATGGCATCGATGCGCCAGAGCAGAAGTGGAACGACTACAAACTTCCGGCCGCAGATTATCGCGGCAAGGTTCTGGTGATGCTGGTCAACGATCCGCCAGCGACGAAAGAAGAACCAAATCTTTTTGGCGGCCGGACGCTCACGTACTACGGACGCTGGACATACAAATACGAAGAAGCTGCGCGGCGCGGAGCCGTCGGCGCGATTTTAATTCACACAAACGAATCGGCCGGCTATCCCTGGAGTGTGGTGCGCACTTCAAACGGTGATTGGCGTTTCGACATCGCGCGCGGCGCGGGCGATCAGACGCCTTACTTGCAATTGCGATCGTGGATCACAGATGAAGCGGCGCATCGCTTGATGTCTTTGGCCGGACAGAATCTCGACGAGCTGCGCAAGCAGGCGGCCACGCGTGAATTTCGGCCGGTCGATCTTCATCTGACTGCGTCAATCGATTTGCACAGTGAAGTGAAACGGGTTGAGGCGCCAAACGTCGTCGCAATCCTGCCCGGCCGCGATCCAAAATTGCGCGATGAGTACGTCGTGTACTCGGCACACTGGGACCACTTTGGCATCGGCGCGCCGGACAAGAACGGCGACACGATTTATAACGGCGCGCTCGACAATGCCACCGGAGTGGCTTCAGTTTTGGAGATCGCGCGGGCGCTGTCGCAGCTTCCGGCGAATCAGAAACCGCGGCGATCGTTTCTGTTTTTGATCACGACCGGCGAGGAACAGGGACTCATCGGCGCTGAGTGGTATTCGCTGCATCCGCTTGTGCCTCTTAGCAAGACAGCGGCCGATATCAATCTGGATTCGATGAACATTCTCGGCTCGACGCGCGACTTTGTGCCGCTCGGCGCCGAGCGATCGACGTTGAAGAATATCGTCGCCGACATCGCGCGCGAACGGGGCTTGCGCATCTCGCCTGACCCGCGGCCCGAACAAGGATCGTTCTATCGCTCGGATCATTTTCCCTTTGCGAAAGTCGGCGTGCCTTCGATCAGCTTGAAAGAAGGCAGCGACTACGTCGGACACACCAAAGAATGGGGCGAGCAGAAATTCAGGGAATACAACCAGGCACATTATCACCAACCGTCAGACGAGTACCACGATGATTGGAATTTTGCCGGCATGATTCAGGAAGCCGATTTTGCTTTGGCGATCGGAAGACGCATAGCGGATGCATTCACAATGCCGAAGTTCAATGCTGACGATGAATTCGCGAAGAAGAAGTAAAAGTGAATCGTAAATCGTCGGATGAAATTGGTCGAATGCTAACCGGCTTGTCTCATCATATCCATCAGAAAGAGAATTGATCTATTTACGATTTACGATTCACTATTTACTAGGGAATGACCTTCTACGTCACAACTCCAATCTACTACGCCAACAGCCTCCCGCATCTGGGCCATCTGTACACGATGATCGTCGCGGATGCGATTGCCCGTTCGAAACGGCAGCAGGAAATTGAGACTTTTTTTCTCACCGGGACTGACGAACACGGGATCAATATCGAACGCGCGGCGGAAAAGAACGGACGAACGCCGAAAGAACAGGCTGATTACGTTGTCAATTATTTTTATAAGATGACCGACGCGTTTGGTTTGAATACCGCGCATGGCGGATACGACATTTTCATGCGCACGACTGAGCCTTTTCATTACGAGGGCGTGAGTGAGTTGTGGCGGCGCGTGGCAAAAGCCCAAACTCCAAAAGGTAACGACGCGCTTTACAAAGGACATTACGAAGGCTGGTTCTGTGCGGCTTGTGCTGATTACAAGACTGAAGACGAATACGCGAAGCCGGCAAATCCGGGCGAGCCGCCCACGTGTCTGATTCATGAAACGAATTTGGATCGCATTTCGGAAGAGAGTTATTTCTTCCGCCTGTCCGATTACGATGAAGCGCTGCTTGATCTTTACGAGTCACGCGCGGATTTTGTCCGTCCCGAGGCTCGCCGCAATGAAGTGAAAAGTTTCGTCGCCGGCGGCTTGCGAGATCTTTCTGTGAGTCGTCTGAAGACGTCGGTGAGTTGGGGCGTTCCCGTTCCCGGCGATCCGAACCACACGATGTATGTTTGGTTTGACGCGCTGATTAACTACATCACCGCGATTGGATTTGGTAACGAGCAGCAGGAGCGAAGGATCGGATTCGAAAAATTCTGGCCGGCGCTGCATCTCGTCGGTAAAGATATTCTGCGCTTTCATGCGGTTTACTGGCCGGCGTTTCTGATGGCCGGCGGCGTCGAGCAACCGCGCGCGATTGTTGCGCATGGGATGTGGGTCGATCCGACGGGCAGAAAGATGTCGAAGACGCTCGGCAACACGATCGAGCTGGATATTCTTAATAAGTATTTTCCGATCGATACGATTCGTTATTTCGTTTTGCGCGAGATGGTTTTTGGACAGGACGGCCGTTTCGGATATGAGAATTTAATCGATCGCACCAACAGTGACCTCGCCAGCGGTCTCGGCAATCTTTCCAGCCGCACTTTGACGATGATTCATCGTTATTGCGCAGGTAAGATTCCCGATGGCGCGATTACGGATGAAAACCGGCTCGCGGCAAAGCGCGCCGGCGTTGAAGATGAGATTGCCATCGCAGATTTCATTTCGCATGCGCGTGACGAATTCATTCGCTACTTCGAGGACCTTGCGTTCAGTCGCGCGCTGGAAGAAGCCTGGGCCATCGTTGCCCGCGCCGACAAAATGATCTCTGACGCGAAGCCCTGGGACTTGGCAAAGGACGCGAGTCAACGACAGACGCTGAACGCAGTGTTGTATCGCGCCGCGGAAACACTCCGTTGGTTGGCGGCGATGCTTTATCCAGTCATGCCGACCTCAACCAATGAAATTTATCAGCAGCTTGGACTGGGCGACGGAGTCTCGAAAACTGATCCTCGTGAGTTGCGCTGGGCCGAGCTAAAGACTGGAACGCACATTCAGGAAGTGAAACCATTATTTCCAAGAATCGATAAGGCGAAAACGATGGAAGAAATAAAGAAGGAGTCAGGAGCCGGGAGTCAGGAGCCAGGGGCAGAGCGGGGCGGTAGCCCGACCGTGAGGGAGGGCGCAACCGCTGAGGCGCAGCCCGCTTCAGGTCAGCACACAACTGAGGCCGAAACCGTTCCCGGAGTCGCGAGCTACATCGACATAACTGATTTTGCCAAAATCGATTTGCGCGTTGCCGAGGTGAAGACCGCCGAACGAATTCCCAAAGCCGACAAGTTGCTGCTGTTGAGTGTGGACGTCGGAGAAGAGAAGCCGCGCACGATCCTTGCGGGCATCGCGCAGTATTACGAGCCTGAAAATCTCGTCGGCAAAAAAATAGTCGTCGTGGCTAATCTGAAACCGCGTAAGCTGCGCGGTTATGAATCACAGGGGATGCTGCTCGCTGCGTCAGTTGGCGATGGAGGCAAACCAGTGATCGCCACGTTCGCCGAAGAGGTTCCCAACGGGGCGCGGTTGAAGTAACCAGCAAACTGATTTTCAGAATGGACTACAACTTAGGAGGTTCTCATGCGAAGATTTTGCCTGGCGTTCATAGCTTGTATTTCACTATTAGCGCTCATCGCAATGGCCCAACAGACGACACCGACCTCAGGGCCATACAAAGTCTTGAGAAGGGCGAAAGTTGGAGGTGCGGGCGGCTTTGATTATGTCTACGCCGATGTTGCGGGACGCAAGCTGTACGTGCCGCGCGGTGGCACGCAAGGACCTCCGCCAGTCGCGGCCCGAGTGAGTATCTTTAACCTCGATACGTTGGATCCAGTTGGGGAGATTGCGAACGCTAACGCTCGCGGAGCGGCTGTCGACCCCAAGTCAGGCCATGGCTTCGCAAGCAGCAAACCTGTGGTGATGTGGGATACGAAAACCCTGGCAACGATCAAGACCATCGATGTCGATGGCGGACCAGACGGCATCCTCTTCGATCCTTTCAATCAGCGGGTTTATGTCTTTAGTCATCGGGCGCCAAACGCGACGCTCATCAATGCAGTCGACGGCACGGTCGTGGGCACCATCGATCTTGGCGGCGCGCCGGAACAGGCGGTCACTGACGGTCAAGGCCACTTGTACGTGGACATTGAAGACAAGGCGAACGTCGCTGTCGTGGATGCGAAAACCATGCAGGTCACCGCGCACTACGATCTGGGGGATAAGGGTGGCGCACCGGCCGGGCTCGCTTTCGATGTCAAGCATCACGTCCTTTTCGTGGCCTGCCGCACTCCAGCGCCGGGCGTGATGGTGATGATGAATTCCGATACCGGAAAAATTATCACTACGCTGCCGCTCGCGGGCGGATCGGACGGTGCCGTTTTCAACCCGGCGACGATGGAAGCATTTAGCTCTGCGGGGAATGCCACGCTGACGATCATCAAAGAAAACAGTCCCGAGAATTTCGTGGTCGAGCAAATCGTCGGGACAATGAATAGCGCCAAGACCCTGACGCTGGACAGCAAGACGAATCACATATTGCTCATCGGCGCTGACTACGGTCCACTTCCATCGCCGGCGCCGGCGCCGTCGCCGGGACGTTTTCCCAGCCGAGGCCCAATGGTGCCCGATTCTTTTTCAGTGCTGGTGGTCGGGAAGTAATATTCCGCTACCGCAAGCTTCGCGAGCCTACTTCACGTACTCCCAATGCCACGGCTCATAAAAATATGGTCGGAAGCCGAAGCGTTCGGCATTGCGGACGAGCCACTTGTAGGCGGGGGTGTTGACTTGAATCGCGCGGTTGGCGTCTTTCGTGTCGACCGGATCACCGCCGACATATAAATCCAATGCGCGGCCGGTGAAGTGCGGACTATGTGTAGCCAAGCCCGCGCTGCCAGCATTAGGTGATTGACGGCGTAATTTTTCCTGGTATTCAGCCGAGCGATAGCCCGAAATAATCTTGAAGAACTTCTCAGTGGGCGCGAGATCGTTAGGCGATGTGTGCGCCAGCTTCAATGAAGGATCGGCAATCGCGGCCGCGACCATCTGCCGATAAGCTGCATAGGTTTGCTTTTCAACTTGCCGATTTTCTTCCAGACGCTCGGGATCGAACCATTCAGACGCTGACACCGTCATCAATTGATCGGGTGTCGCGGGCGTTTTGTCTTTCAGGCGGTTGTTCTGCCACTGGCCCACCAGCGCCATCCAGGAATTTTCATCGAGCACGCCGTTGGCACTCAGCGCTTTCTGTTTCTGCCATCCGGCGATTGTGCTTGCGAAGTCCGGCGAGGATGCGTCGAAGCCAACGTTAAGCGTCTGTCCGATCAGCGCGTCATACAAATACCAGCCGCGTTGTTGCTTATTGCCGAAGGTCCAGATCAGCTCATTTCGCAACATCGCATTCTGAGTCGCCGCGTCGGCAAAAGGACCAACCGGCTTCGCTGAAGTTGGATTAGGCATCAAGACGGTCGGCTTCACCAGCTGTTCGGTCTTTGGCGCTGACGGCGATTGTCCGCGGCTCGAACGTGTGATGACCACCGCCATGCCCACGGCAATAAGGATCAGCGCGGCCGTTAAGGGAATATGAATTCTGAACTGCTTCATAACTGCGTTTCTTTCTGAATTGTGAGGACGCTCTATTGTCGGGCAGAGTAGTGAGATGCGCAAACGGTCACCGGCGTTTGACGCGGCGCTGAGATTTCTCGGCAGTTTTTCGCGGCTTTTCTGGCTTCGACGATTTCTTGTCATTAGTTGCAGGTTTCTTCTCAGCGGACGGCTTATTGTCGTTTTCGTTCGCGGGCGGCGCGCCGGCTTCTTCCAGTGACGCCGCGATCAAATCGTCACTGGGCCTGACTCCGTCGGTGAAAACAAAGACGTGAAAATTTGCGTAGCGTTCGCGCAGGACTTCGATCAGGCCGGCGTCTTTCAACCGCGCGAGCTCAGCCATCACGAAATTTTGTTCGGCGATGCTCATGTAACGGTAATCGATATCAAAGGCGAGACCGGTAGAGTGCGGTGGCGTTTCGATGGTCGTCGCGGCGCGGTTGAAGCGACGCAGAGTGTGCTGGTATTCGTCGGGACGTACGAGCGAACTCACCGGCAGCGGCCGATCGTATTGACGCCGATAATCCGCGGCCACCTTTCGGAGAACCTTCAGGGCTTCGGGGCGCAGCGAACTCAACATGACAATCTTCATTGTCTGCCGATCATCGGGATTCTGCAGATCGTAACGACGGCCGCGAAACTTCTCAGCCAGCGTCTGCAGCGATTGGTAATCAGCAAACAGCGTCTGTCGCATCGACGGGTCGCCGTAGTACTTATCGAGCCGAGCTTTCTCCGTACTTGCTGAATTCGTCTGCGGTTGTTGGTCTTTCGACGAAGCGGTGCTGGATTTGTCCGATGCTTTGGTAGTTGGGCGATTCGCGCGCGTCGCGGCGAGGCGTGCATATTCGTCCGCAAGTTGCGATTCATCGTAGAGCGGAATCGCATCGTCGTTTTCATGTTTCGTAAATGCGCCATCATCGCTTC
>DASQYL010000016.1:0-12166 GCA_035639235.1 Pyrinomonadaceae bacterium
CATGTCGTCGATGAAGAACACGATCGTCCGTCCGCGCGAAGTCACATCAGGAGCCGTCGTCCTTGTTGAGGCCGCGGCGGAGTTTGAGAATAGTTGATTTTCGCGCATCGAACCGGCAGTTACGCGTTCAAAGAAGCTAATTGGCCGAGGCTTCCCGTCGACGAGCAAGGTGAAGTCATCCTGATGAAGTCCTTCGACAAAACGTCCGTTCTTGTCGACTACTGTAATCGCACTTTGGACGAGTTCGGTGTTGACACGCAAAACGTCATCGGCGCCCTGTTTCTGAGACTGCTGACCATATGCGAACGCGACGCCTAAGCATAAGCAGGTGAAGGTTAAGCATATTTGAAATCTCGCGTTAGGCTTCATTTGAATTACTTGAATGTGGCCGCGGGATTTTACCACTAGGAAATGAAATTCGCTCGCGTTGGACGCCACCGTAAAAGCGCAGCAAATGGAAAATCAGCGCTTTTCATCTGCCCGACAAAACTGTATCCTAAAGTTTCCACGGTTGAGTGGGACATGAAACTATGCGCTTAATACTTTTACTGTTTGCCGGTGCGATTGCTGCGGGGTTGCTGGCGTGCAATTCTAATGAGACTTTGCTTTCGCAAAAGCCGGTGACGCAATCGACGCCGGCCGCCACAAATCCCTCTGACAACGCGCGTCGTATCGGCGCCGAAGATTTACATCAGCTATGGGAAAAGAACGAGGTGCTAATCATCGACACCCGCCCCGAGTCGGCGTACAAGGCGGAACACATCAAAGGATCGATCTCGATGCCGACCGGGACGGTACTAAGTCACCTCAGCGAATTGCCGCGCAATAAGCTCATCGCGGCATACTGTACTTGACCGCACGAACATACGAGTGCCGGGGCGGTGCTCGAACTCAACTCAAAAGGAATCGACAACGCGGCGGCTTTGCTCGGCGGATTGGAGGCCTGGAAGGCGGCAGGTTATCCCGTCGAAGGCGATAGCGTAAAGCAGTAGCAAAGAGCAAACGGATTTATTGAAGGGCTAAGCTAAACGCTTGGCCCTTTGCACTTTGCCGATTAGGTTTGCGGGACCGCTTGCGCGCGTGAGAACGATGGGAGCGGCGTAACGACTTTTCCAGAGGGTACACAGAGAACGGGACAAGGTGCGTTACGAACGACGCGCTCGGTTTCGGAACCCAACACCGGCGCGCCGCCAAACAACGATGCATGGATGCTGGTACCAATCACGATCAAATCGGCGTCGATCTTTGCCGCGAGACTGACAATCTCGGCGTAAGGACGTCCTTCAGCGGCGTGCACCTTGACGCGCGCTCCACGTTCGCGCGCGAATGATTCCATGCGCTCCGTGACTTCCTTGCGCATCCGCGAAAGTGCCAAGCCGCCTTCTTCGGGAAAGAGCAGCGATATCTGTTCGAAGTAATCGCCGATTACATGTACCGCGTGCAGTTCCGCGTCATTAGCCTCGGCGATGTCGCGCGCGGTCTTCATTGCGCTGAGAGATGAGGCGCGGAAATTCGTTGCCAACAAGACGCGATTCAGCCGCACCTCAGTTCTATCTCCGCGATGATGAACGAAGTCATGTTGCGGCGGCCGAATGGTTAAGACAGGGCAAGGCGCTTCGGCAATGATCTCTTCGGCGGTCGATCCAAACAAAGCACGCGCCAACCCGCGTCGTCCGTGCGTGACGACGGTCACGAGATCGATATCGTAATCACGTACTGCTTTGGCGATTTCGGTTGCCGGTTCGCCCGCGACAATCACCGGCTCGACCTCCAGGCCATGGAGTAGCGGATCGCTCAGCAGTTCACGTACCTCGCGCTGCAATTGCAAAAGCCAATGGTTCTCCTGCTCCTGCAATAATCGTTCAGGCAAGGTCAAGAGATTCGGCGGCACGCGGCCTGTCTGAACGCTGAACAAAACGACGCGGCCGTTGCCGGCGCGCGCAAACGCCGCCGCGTACTTCAAAGCTGATCGCGCATGTTGAGTAAAATCAGTTGGAAACAGAATATTTCTAAATAAGCGCATAAGGCGAAGGGAAATCAGATCTGCAATTTAACGAGGGACCTTTAATTCCTGCTTATCACATTACTCTGGTGCCCGCAATGCGATCCAGTTGCGCGCGAAAGCCCGATCGCTCGAGCACCTCCATTTGTTTTCGTGCCATGGGCAGCAACTCAAGTGCTACGCGCTCGCGCACGCGCCGCTCACGATCTCCCGTCGCCACGCGGTCGATACTCCGGCGCAGAGCCTCACTTAATCCGGCGACGAAAACATTTACCGAGACCTTGTCGCGCAACGATGCAACTCCAGCAGAGTAGTCGAGCGCGCGCGCGAACGGATCGAGAAACGTGTAATCGTCGGCCAGTTCAACGCGAACCTCGTGAAATAGCGTTGCAAAATTTCCGCCGACGGCGTTGATTCCGCGTTCAACGGCGCCGATTAACTCTCCGGCGAGACTGACGATCGCCGGCCAATCATCATAACTGCCTGTAGCATAGATTTCTTCGTCGATCGCGGCTGAACTAACCGGCGGCGGAGGCGCGTTTGAATTCGGCCCCGCCTGCCGCGCCGGATCTAATCGTGGCGCTTCGTTGAACTCAACGCGTGACGTCGTAGATGTTTCAGCGGTTAGGCTCGATTTGGATTCGTCCGTTCCAGCGAAGAAACTTATCTTTCCCGGCACGTCGCGCGTTCGCAACACGACGCGATGTAGCGCGCCTGCTTCGACCGTTTCCGTGTTTGCCGTTCGATCAATTTCGCGCACCAGCGGTGTGCTCGAACCGTCGAGAAAGACATCGGCACTGTAGTCTTCAGATTCGATATGCACGCGTCCCACGAAGCCTTGCTTAGTCAACTTCCTCAGTAACGACCAAAGATTCACAAATGTGGTATCGAGATCTTGATAGAGAGGAGTGCTTGAACTCATGATCCGTTTCGACGCGAGTCTAGCATAGGGCAAAGGGCCAAGCGCAAAGAGCAAAGAGAACAGCGCAAAGAGCTAAGAGCAAAGGGCTAAGGGCAAAACGCCAGAAGCAAAGGCCTAAGGGCTAACAATGGATGCTGTTCGCATTTACGCTTTGCACTTCGCACTTCGCACTTCGCACTTTGCACTTTGCTCTTGGCTCTTTGCCCGTTGCCTGCTATTCTCCGCGGCAACTTCCACGCTTCGAAATTGAATTCGGCTGAAGGAGACAAGACGCTTGCTTCGCGGAATCTTTCGCACCAAAAACCTGGACGATATTCTGGCATCAGCGCATGAGGAAGGCCATACGCTCAAGCGCACGCTTGGACCAATCAACATAACCCTGCTCGGCATCGGCGCGATCATCGGCGCCGGCATCTTCGCGACAGTCGGCACGGCGGCGGCCGGCGACGCATCGCGGCCGGGCGCTGGTCCCTCGCTGATGGTGTCATTCGTGATCACAGCGATCGTTTGCGCGTTCACCGCTTTGTGCTATGCGGAAATGGCCGCGATGGTTCCCATCTCCGGCTCGGCATACACCTACTCGTATGCGACGCTCGGCGAGTTGGTCGCATGGATCATCGGCTGGGACTTGATGCTCGAATATGCCATCGGCAACGTGGCTGTCGCCATCAGTTGGGCCAATTACTTTCGATCGTTCATGCACGATGCGTTTGGTGTGAACATTCCCGATTGGCTGGCCACGGATTTTAGAACTGCCAGGCATATCCCGGGACTGCTCGAGCATGCTCCGCACATCTTCGGCTATCCAATCGTTTTCAATCTGCTCGCGTTTGCGATCGTGGCTGCGCTGACGATTCTTTTGGTTTGGGGCATTAAAGAGTCAGCTGGCTTTAACGCGATCATGGTCATGGTCAAGATTGTGGTGCTGCTTTTCTTCATCGGCGCGCTTTTCTATTTCGTTTCGCCATCGAAGATGCAGACTAATTGGCATCCATTCCAGCCGATGGGATGGGGCGGAACACTCGCGGGGGCTGCGGTAGTCTTCTTTGCTTACATTGGCTTCGACGCAGTGTCCACCGTCGCGGAAGAAACAAAGAACCCGGCGAGAGATTTGCCGATCGGCATCATCGCAAGCCTGGTAATCTGCACGGTCTTCTATGTTGTGGTTGCTGCCGTGTTCACGGGAGCGATGCCGTATTTAGAATTGAAGACGCGCCTCGCGACCGAACAGGCCGAGCCATTAACAATGGCGCTGAATTACGTTGCGCCCCAGGCACGTTGGGCCAGCGCCCTCGTGGCTTTCGGATCGGTCGTGGCCCACACCGCAGTGTTGCTCGTGTTCCAACTGGGCCAGCCGCGCATTTTCTTCTCGATGGCACGCGATGGTTTGCTGCCACCGGTGTTCGCTAAGGTCCATCCGCGATTCAAAACTCCGCACGTGACAACGATTCTTACGGGCGTTCTGGTCGGAGGATTCGCGGCGGTGATGAGCATTGATGAAATGGTCGATCTCACGAACATCGGGACGCTCTTCGCGTTTGTACTGGTCTGTATCGGCATCATCATTCTGCGGAACAAGGACCCGGAGCGCAGGCGACCATTCAAAGTTCCTTCGCAGACGTGGCTCTGGATCTTTCCGATCCTGGCGGCGGCCGGATATTTCTATTATTACTACGCAACCTCAACGCTTGCCCTCTCGAGTGCAGCCCGGCGATGGCATATTGTTCTCCAGATCATTCTGATGGCCGGCGCGATTTTCCTGGCTTTCATTTACCCTCGCACAAATATGGCAAAGCGAGTGCCTGTTGGTGCTTTGGTCTTGCCGCTTCTCGGCGCGGTCTCTTGCATCTTCCTGATGTATTACCTCCCGCCAACTTCGTGGTGGCGATTTGTCGCGTGGTTGCTGCTCGGCTTGGCCGTTTATCTGAGTTACAGCTATTCGAAGAGCGAGATTGGAAAGAAGATTGGACGTGCGCCGATCACTGCGCCATGGTTGATGTTGATGGCGCTGGGATCGTTCTTGCTGGCGCTTGGGTTGTTGACGATTCCGCACGACGCGTCTTTCAAAGAAATATTCGCGCAACTGCAAGGCGGTTTCGCCAACGCGAAGCAAGCATTCATAGGATCGATTCTGATTGTCGTAGGCGTTTTGGCGGCGGCGATCGGTGCGGTGATTGGGCTGGGTCAGAAGAAAGCAAGTTAGCCGGCGTAGTGACTGCTCCTTAGGAGCCGAATATTTATAGAAGGCGCGATCCTGAAAAGTGATTGGCGAAGCAAGAAGTGACGCGGCACTTCTTGCTTCGCCTTTTTAACGTGGTCAGTTGATCTATAAACATTTCGTCCCAACACGGGACGAATTCATTTCTGTTTCGCGTCTTTGATCACCTCTCGGCTCGCGTTCAATCCTGACGCGCCCGTGACGCCGCCGCCGGGATGCGTGCCTGAGCCGCACAAATACAATCCTTTGATCGGCGTGCGATACTGTGCGCAGCCGATCAACGGCCGAAACGCAAACAATTGATCCAGCGACATCTCGCCGTGATGAATGTGCCCGCCGGTTAAGGCGAACTCGCGTTCGAGATCGAGCGGCGTCAACACCTTCCTTTCCACAATCAACTCTTTCAGATTAGGCGCGTATTCGCTGAGCGCATTCACGATTGCATCGCCGAGTTCTTCACGCCGCGCATGCCAGTCGCCATTCTTCAGTTTGTATGGCGTGTACTGCGCGTGAATCGACATCACGAGCCCCCCGCTCGGCGCGAGCGATGCATCAGTTAGCGCCGGCATCGTGACTTCCATGAAAGGCTTCGACGAGAAGTCGCCATACTTCGCTGCGTCGAAGGCACGTTCCAGGTAATCGATGTCCGGGCCGATGTGGATGCGGCCGAGAAGATTCAACTTGTGGCTGTTCGCGAATTCGGGTAAGCCTGCCAACGCGAGATGAACCATCGCAACCGTTCCATGTGCGCGGTAGTTCCCGATTTTTTGCAGGAAACCAGGATCAAGAACCGCGGCGTCGACGAGATTCAGAAAAGTCGATTTGGGGTCGGCATTCGAAACAACGGCGCGCGTCTCGATCTCTTCGCCGCTTGAAAGGACCACGCTCGTAACTCTTTCGTCTTTGATCTGAATCCCGGCAACCTCCGAGTTGGTAAGAATCTCGGCGCCTGCGGCAGTCGCCGCCTGGGCCAGTGCCTGCGTCAGCGCACCCATTCCGCCTTTCACGAAGACCGTTGGCGCAATGGGACTTCCGTTCAGCGCCGATTGCATCAAGAGCGGTGCGCAAGTTCCCGCCGACCAGGGTCCGGCAAACGCGCCGAAAATTCCGCGGGCTGCAACAACCGCGCGCAACGTTTCATTTTCGAACCATTCAGCCGCAAGATCAGCAACTGCCATTGGTCCATAACGCAGCAGACGATATTCGTCGTTTTTGCCGAGTCCGCGAATCTTCCATCCCAACTTGCCGAGATTCCATAGTTCGGATTTGGTGGGCGCACTTATGTTCGGCGGCGTCATCGTCAAAAGCGGCCTGAGCGCGCGCCCCAGGCGATCAAAGCACGAAAGAAACTCGAAAAACTTTTCGCTGTCTGGCTTCGAGTGCAAGCTCAGTTCGCTGACAGTGTCTTTCACAGTTTCATAGATGCAAATGGGCGGGCCGTTATGATTGAGCGCGAAGACGCGAATCGGAGGAATGATGAATTGCAAACCGTGATGCACCAATTGAAGATCGTCAATGAGTTGCGGCAGGAATGAACCTGCGCTCGTCGCGAGAGTGGAGCAACGAAAGCCGGGATGAAAAACTTCGGTGACACAGACGCCGCCGAGAACTTCGCGGCGCTCAAGCACGAGCGGTTTCATTCCCGCCTTAGCGAGATAGTAAGCGGCAACGAGGCCGTTGTGGCCAGCGCCGATGATGATGATGTCGCGCTTGTTCATTTGAGCAGAATTAGCCGCGGATTAACGCGGATTACGAAGAAAAGCAAGTTCTCCGCATTGCACTCAGGTTTTCAAATTTCTTTTTTCTGGTGTTCTAATCCGCGTTTATCCGCGTGCATCCGCGGCTAATTCCTGTCTTTCAAAATCGTCATCGCAGCATTGCGACCGCTGGCGCCCATAATGCCGCCGCCCGGATGCGTTGCCGAGCCGCACATATAGAGATTTTTAATCGGCGAACGATATTGCGCCCAACCAGGCGCCGGCCGCAGAAAGAATAATTGTTCGAGCGTCAGCTCACCCTGAAAAATATTCCCTTCCGACAAACCAAATTCGCGTTCGAGATCGAGCGGCGTCAGCACCTGTCGATGCAGAATGATGTCTTTGATATTCGGCGCGTGTTCGGCGATCGTGTCAATCACCGTATCGCCGAAAGCTTCGCGCTCATCCTCCCAATTGCCCTTCAAGTTGTACGGCGCGTACTGCACGAAGCAGGACATCACGTGCTTACCCGGCGGCGCGATTGACGGATCAGTCAATGTCGGAATCACCATATCGATATAAGGCCGCCGCGAATAACGCCCGTACTTCGCGTCGTCATACGCGCGTTCCATGTAATCGACGCTCGGCGAGATCGAAACCGCTCCACGCAGGTGCGGCCCAGGGCCAGGCAGCGATTTGAAATCAGGCAAAGCATCGAGCGCCAGATTCACTTTGCCGGACGACCCGCGAAACTTGTAACGCTTGATGTCCTCGACGAAATCGTCCGGCAGATGTTCTTCGCCCACCATCTTCATGAAGGTCAGCCGCGGATCTACACTCGATGAAATTACGTTGGCAAAGACCTCGTCTCCGTTTTCAAGCACCACACCTTTTGCTTCGCCACTCTTTAAAATTATTTTGGCGATGGGTGATTCGGTGCGAATCTCAGCGCCGGCTTCGCGCGCGGCGTTCCCGATCGAATTTGAAATCGCACCCGTACCCCCGCGCGCCAAACCCCAGGATCGAAACGCGCCGTCGATCTCGCCCATGTAGTGATGCAGCAGCACATAGGCGGTCCCGGGTGAGCGCACGCCGAGAAACGTGCCGATGATTCCTGACGCCGACATGGTCGCCTTGAGCACGTCGGTCTCAAACCATTGATCGAGAAAATCAATCGCGCTCATCGTCATCAACTGCACCTGGTTGTATTTGTCTTCGGCAGAGAGCTTTTGAAAACGGCGCCCCATCATCAGCAGTTCCAGCAAGCCCTTGGGATTGAGCGAAGCCGGATCGGGCGGCGTCATATTCATGATGGGCTTGACGAAGTGGGCCATCTCGACCATCGCTTTGCCATATTCATCGTAGGCTTCGGCATCGAGTCGTGAATGACGAGCGATCTCACGCCGCGTTTTCGCATGATCGTTGACGCGCCAGAGGTAATCACCATTTGGCATCGGCGTGAAGGTGCCGTCGAGTGGCAGAATCTCGAGCCCGTGCCGCGGTAGATCGAGTTCGCGAATAATTTCCGGACGGAGCAGTGAAACAACGTAGGAGCAAACTGAAAATTTGAATCCGGGAAAAACCTCTTCCGTCACCGCGGCGCCGCCCAGCACATGACGACGCTCGAGCACGAGGACACGCTTGCCCGCGCGCGCGAGATACGCGGCGTTCACCAGCCCGTTGTGGCCGCCGCCGATGACGATAACGTCGTAATTTTTCATGTAGCGCAAATTGTTAATTTGCGGAACGCAAGTTAGCAACTTGCGCTACCGCAGCTTGCTTGTCGAAGACTGCGTAGCATACTTATAATCGCGCACCTGCACAATTGACCGTTCCAAAGGAGCAAGCAATGCCAATCAGCCAAATGATTCTGCCCGAATTCGATCACGAAATGGCGAACACACGCAAAACGCTCGAACGAATCCCCCATGACAAGTTCGATTGGAAACCGCACCAGAAGTCTTCGTCGCTCGGGGGATTGGCGACGCACCTGGCGCAAATTCCAAGCTGGACGAAAAATACTTTCGAACAGGATGAATTGGATTTGATGCCCGCCGGTTCCGAGCCGCCGCGGATGGAACAGGCGAAATCAACCGCGGAAGTGCTTGAGGCGTTTGATAAGAATGTCGCCGCCGCGCGCACCGCGTTGGAAAATGCAGCCGACGACAAATGGCAAGGTCAGTGGACGCTGCGCATGGGTGAAAAGAAGATTTTCACGCTGCCGCGAGCCGCGGTCATGCGTGGCTTCGTAATGAATCATCTGATTCATCATCGCGCGCAATTGGGAGTGTACCTGCGACTGCTCGACGTTCCCGTGCCATCGATATATGGGCCGTCGGCTGATGAGGGTGGATTCTAGTAGCGCAAGTTGTTAACTTGCGACGATCGCAGAGTTCCGAATCGCATCGGCTATGCGCACGGCGTCAGCCATCTGCTTTACATCGTGCACACGCACGACATGCGCGCCGTGTAACACGGCGGCAACTATGGTTGCGATGGTGCCGTGAAGTCGCGCGGTAGCTGGAGCGTCGTCCAGAATCTTGCCGATGAATCGCTTGCGTGACGTCCCGATCATCAGCGGCATATCACGAAATTGTGCGGCTAGTTGATCCAGCTTGGCGATTAATTCCAGGTTCTGCTCAACAGTCTTCCCAAAGCCGATCCCCGGATCGATAGCGATGCACTCGCGCGCGACCCCACGGCTCTCGGCCAGCGCAACGCTCGATCGCAGTCCCTCAATCACGTCGCTAATCACATCGTCAACCGGCGGCAACTGTTGCATGTCTTTGGGGGTGCCGCGCGAATGCATCAGCACCACTCCGGCGTTGGCTGCCGCTACTACATCGGCGATCGCCGGATCGAAACGTAGTCCCGAAATGTCATTTATGATTTCTGCGCCGGCTTGCAGGGCCACACGGGCCACCGCAGACTTCGTCGTATCGACTGAGATCGGCGCTGACAGATTAGCCAATCGTTCGATCACCGGAATGACCCGGTTCAGTTCCTCTTCTTCGGAAACAAAGTTAGAGCCGGGCCGCGTCGATTCACCGCCGATGTCGATGATGTCGGCGCCGTCGGCGATCATTTGTTCCGCACGGGCCAGAGCATCGGCGAGTGAAAAGAACTCGCCGCCGTCGCTGAAGCTGTCGGGCGTCACATTCAGAATGCCCATGACTAAAGTGCGTTCGCCGTAGGTCAGCGAACGACGGCCAATTTTCCATTCTCCTTTGGTACGTAGGGTCATGGTTACTTGATTACCGGCAGCGTCAGATAAGACGGATAGCGCGCCGATTCATAAATCTTTTGCGTGGCTGATCGATAATCTTGCGGCTGCGCCAGAAAAATATTCTGCACGAATGTCTGCGGATTGCGATCGTAGAGCGGAAACCACGAGCTTTGCACCTGCACCATCACAGAATGGCCTTTCTTGAACGTGTGATTGTTCGCGTGCAAGTCGATTGAGTATTCGTTCACCCGGTTCGCGGTGATAGGTGCCGGGTTCTCATAGCTCTTCAGGTAACGTCCGCGAAAAATTTCATCGACGATCATCAACTCGTAGCCAGCCATTTTTAGATCTTCAGGATTGCTGTCGGGATAGACGTCGATCAATTTCACAACCCAATCGCTGTCGGTGCCGGTCGTCGAGGCAAACAGGTGCGCGACGACGTAGCCGTCGATCGTTAGATCACGATCGAGCGGTGTAGTTTGCCAACTGACGACATCATTGCGGCCGTGCAAAAATCGCTGGTCCTGGACCAGCCACGTGTACCAACTCGATCCACGTCCGTACGTCGGTTGAATTGGCCGCTTGCGATAAGGGGCGGGGTTGGCGGGATCGGAAACATACGATTCAGAGTCCTCCGCATTACTTGTCATTGGCTTGTCAAATGAAAGGGTCCTGCCGCTGTGCAGGTAAAGATCGCGATTCGTGACCTCTTTCGGGGGCCAATGGTCGGAGCGTGTCCATTGGTTTGAGCCACTTTGAAAAGTCAACGCTTCAGGTTCGTCGAGTTTGCCTTTGTCTTTGAGATAGTAAGCAAACCATGGCGCTTGCACCTGCGCGCGAAAATAATTTCCGGTCGCGCTGCCGAAATTGATATCGCCCAGGTTGCGTGCCGGACCGTTCCAGCCGCCGTGGTTCCATGGACCAAGGACAATGAAGTTGTGATTGGCCTTATCAAATTTTTCCAGCGCATGATAAGTCGCGAGCGCGCCGTAGTAATCTTCCTGGTCCCACCAGCCGCCGACAACGAGTGTCGCGACGTGCGTCGGCTTCAGATAATTCGCTGCGCCGCGGGCCCTCCAATAATCGTCGTAGCTCGGATGGGCGACGAACGCGTTCCACGTCGGAAATTTCCCGCCGTTCAGCTCCGTGATCTTACCGAGCGCGCCCTTTTCCAAATACCAATCGTACGCGTCCTTATCGAAGTTAACTTCGGCATTCTCTTTCGAAGTCTCCATCATCTTCACGTATTCATAGCCGTAGCTCTGCCTAAACGCGCCGTTGTGAAAGAAGTCGTCGCCCAGCCACGTGTCGGTCATCGGCGCCTGCGGTGACGATGCCTTCAGCGCCGGGTGCGCGTCGACGGTGGCGACGGCCGCGAGCCAGCCATCGTAAGAAACTCCGAGAATGCCGGCGCGGCCATTGTTCTTCGGAACATTCTTGATCAGCCAATCAATGGTGTCGTACGTGTCAGTGCTTTCGTCGACACCTTTCGCGTCTTTTCTATCATGCGGCGGACGATTCATGACGAACTGCCCTTCCGAGCCGTAACGTCCGCGAATATCCTGCAGCACAAAGATGTAGCCATCTTTGGCTAAATCACCGTAGCGGCGATTGATTACGTCGGACGTCGATCCCTCGATACCGTACGGAGTTCGTTGCATCAGAATCGGGAGCGGATTGCTTTGGTCCTTCGGCCAAAAGATCATTGTGTGGAGGCGCACCCCGTCGCGCATAGAGATCATTTCTTCGCGTTTGTCGAACTCGACCAATTTTTCGATCGCTGGTTGACTGCTGGTTTTCCGGGCTTGAGTCTGCCGCCCATTCTGGCGCCAGAGGACGCCGGTGACCTTTCCTTCTGCATCGCGAAGAAACGTGGCGTCGGCGTCGATAAGTTTGAGAAAGAATTTTATTTCGCTGGCGGCAAAGATTTCGATGCGACCCTGGTTGGTTGCCTGAACATAAAACTTCTCACCTTCGCGAAAGAACGAAACCGCAAAGTCAGGGTCGGTGACGAAGACATACTGGCCGACATAGTCGTCGAATCTTTTCGGATCGATTTTGATTTCAATCGGCTTTGCATCCTGACTGACGGCGGCCGTGT
>DASQYL010000017.1:0-4878 GCA_035639235.1 Pyrinomonadaceae bacterium
GTAAACCCGCCACCGCCTTCACCCGGTAAAGATGAATCGCATGAAATTGTTTGCTGCGCCATTGATCGTCGCTGTCAGTCGGCAACCGTTCCAATTTCAAAGTCGATTTGCGCAGCTCCATCTCATTTGCATCGAGCCCGGCCCACTTCCAATGACCATCAATAACCGGATATCCAAACGTTCCTCCATGCGGAGTGGCCACTCTCTTACCGTTGTAGGTCTGGCCGTTTTGATCGTTATGACACTGAAGGCATGAAAGCAACGCGCCGCTCGTCGGATTAAATTGCGCGCCGCGATGCTCTGCGTGACAGGCAACACATCCGATGCCGGCATTTTCATGCGGCTGAATCACCGTCGCCGAGAAAGCCCTGGTCGTGTGACACGAAGAACACTTTGTTTCCATGCTGGCAGAAAATGAATGACACGACGTACACGAACCGGAGTTGGGTTGATTGGCAATCGACGGAGAGATGCTAAACGTCGTGCGCGTGTGCGAGTCGGAAATAGCCGCTGGCGCAAAGGCCCGCGCGTAAAACACCGCTCCAGCAATCGACAACAGCGCAATTGGGAAGATGCCCCAGAGCAGCATCGAGGCGGGCCAACGCCTTTTCAGATCGGTCGTTGCGATCCAGACGGACTGGGCTTTTCCACTCGGACGACTGGCCAGCGGGAATAGCGGCGATGGCCTGACGGTTTTGGTCGCCGCGGTGATTCGCTTATTCCAAAAAACATCGAGTGCTTTTGAGCTTTCCTCAGCCGGTTTTGGTTTTCGCGCGACAGCTTTTTTTTGGTGCGGGTCGACAGCCTTCGTTTCTTCGCTCGGCAGCTCAAGCTGATGCGTTGTCGGAAGTTCCCAAAGACCAGATGCTTCGCGGCGCGTAACGGCATCAACCGGCGAGGCCGCGATTTGCAGTGAGACTCTGATTACCAACGCCTCGCCTGAAAAATCGACGTTGAGCGCGAACGGCCCCATGCCCAGAATGTCGCCCGGCGCGAGCGCCTCGTACTCTTCAAGCTTCGCGCCGTTGAGCATGATGGGATTGCTCGGCCGCAGATTGCGAATATAGTAAGCACCTTCGTCGTCACAGGTGATCCCGGCATGAAGCCGCGACACCGATGGATGATTCAGCAGCAGTTCGCAGGTGGGCAAACGGCCCACCAGAAGACCTTCCGTCTCGATCGTGACCGGATCGATTTGCAAGTCTTCACGAATGATAATGAAAGTTGCTTCCATTCCTTCAGTGAGCAGTGAACCCTTAAGAACTGCTTACTGTTCACCGCTTACTGCTCACTCAGTCAGCGAACGTTGAAGAAAATCACTTGCACGATATGCACGATCATCAACGCCAACATGACTGAGGTTGATATCACATGCGGAGCGATCCAAACCTTCAGCAGCCGGTGCAGATAGATCAAGGCCTCGACTCGGCGCAGCGTCGCCCAGCGCTCGACAATCTTCAACCGTCGATTGCGTATCTCTTTGTTGCTTGGCTCAAGCAGTTCCGCTTTGAATCGCAGTCGCGCTTTGGCCAGCGACGCCGTTAATTCTTCACGTTGCCAGTATTGTTTAAGGAGATAGGAAACCGACTCAAAGTACTTACGAAACTTTTTGTCGATCAACTTACTTGTCTCTTCGTCGCATTTGCTTCTGAGCTCATCGAGTTCAGCTCGCAACTCCGCGCGCCGGCCTTCGAGATCTTCAATCAGCAACGGATCGCCTTCAATGCTCGTCATGATGCGTGGCACCACGAGGTAGCAGCCAATTCCCCAAAGGCCCGTCAGGATCGTCACATCGAACCAAAGCATCAAAACCAGCGTGAGTAGCCCGCCGCCATGATTGCCGCCATGAAACAGCAGAACTACCGCTGAAATCACGCCCAGATAGATATGCGCCAGCAGCCAGTAGCGTAAAGCGCCCGCACGCCGGCGATAGATTGGCTTTCGCGCGGGATAGGTCATAACCACGGCGATCCCGACAAACCCTAAAATCCCAGTCAGCCAACGCAGAGTTAACCAGGTTCCGCTCAGTGGTTGGTTGAATCCATAACGTCGCACGACCCAAGCAAGTAGAATCGTGAGAGCTAAGGTGACGGCGATCCCCGCGACATGCCAGATGCGAGCAATTGGATCGTTCTTGTGAATATTTCGCCCGATGGCATGATTTCGATCGCGAAAGACCAGGCCCAGCGTCTTTTCAATTTCTGGAAAATATTCCTGCGGATCGACTCGCACCAGCGCGCCGGTCGGGCAGTTCTCTTCGCATGAATATGCGGGGCGTTTGGCGTCCGGCGGATTCAACGGCGTACCCTCGCACAGATTGCACTTGACCGCGATCATGTCATCGCTTTCCGCGATCGGCGCGGGTGCATGAGCCTTCAAACTGAAGACCCTCCTTGCGCGAGTCAGAGGCGCAGTCTTTGCCGGCGGCGGCAGATTTCGCGGAACCATCGTAATCGCGTTATAGGGACACTGCGTCGCGCAATCGAAACAGCCGATGCAGGTGTCGATGTTAATGTCGATGTCGCCGGTAGCTTCTCTAAAGATCGCACCAGTCGGACAGCCCGTCAGACATTCGGGATCTTTACAATGCATGCACACCGAAGGAGACAACACATGCTGACGTTGCGGGCTATCGATCTTTACCGGCCGTTCGATATGTATGCCGCGACGCAGCAACCGCGACTGTCCATGAACTTTGTGACAAGCAAGCGAGCAATTGCCGCAGCGCACACACAAGTCCATGTCCATCACGAGGAGATTAACGCCGTCGACAATCCCGGTTGCGATCTCTTTCTCAGTCGCGGCCAGTGCGCTCTTATCGGCGCTGAGGTCCACCAACGGATCGTCGGCTTTAGAAAGATGCGCGAGCGCTTTCGAAATTTGTTGAGCAAGCTCCGGCTCTTTGCGCAACTGCGTCAGCGCAACCTCCAGGACTTCTGAGCGCGCCATCAATTCGGTTGAGTATTGCCAGACGCTTTGGCCTGCCAGCGCTTCTAATCCCAGACAATTTCCAGCGCCGAGAAAATCCTCGTGGATAAGCGAACTAACCGCGGCGCCGGCGCCTTCGGTAATCTCTTCGTAGATTGGCACGCCGCGGACGCGCCGTAGCCAACCGCTGTGCACCAGGTAAAGGCTCTCGATCGGTGCGCCTTCTTTGGTGAGCACATGATGTTTTCCGAAAACGTTAAATTGGGAAGCGGACTCGAGGAACGAGAGTTCGGCGGTGGTAAGCTGCACGCCGCTGTCGCGTAGCTGAGCGATCGTATTTCCCAAGCCGTGGCTGCGGTAGGTTCCGTCAACTCGGTCGGCAAACTTCTTCAGTGATCGCAGGAGCCGCAACGCGGGACGAACCATTTCTAATACTGTCGCCGTTTGGCCATTATCCGAAGAAATAATAGTTGCGTTGCGCGGAACACCGGCGAGTATCGACATCTCTCCGAAACACGTTCCCGGTGGAACAGCGCCGACCTTTCGTGGCTTGTTCGTTTCATGCGTCGTAAAGACGTCCAACTCCGCGTCCAGCGAAAAAAAGAACGTGTTACCGCCCCACTCACCCTCGCGCATAACGACTTCCCCCGGCGCAAAGGTAAGCAAACGTGCGTAAGGCCCGATTTGCTTGCCTCCAGCCAGTTTGCCTTCGGCGATCATCTTCAGGTTGTTCTTGTTCTTATCGTCCTGAAGCTCAGATAGCAGATCGATCTTCTTGATTGCTTCAAGGATCGCTTCCGGGCTGGTGTTCTCTGTTGACATTTCCCTGAGGTTTCGCTGAATCCGTTATTGATATTCACGTTCGGGCGTGGGGCCGAAATCGGCGGCAGCTTACCATGCGATCCGTTACTGAGGAAATCCACACATTCCGGCGGCGTACTAGCGCAAACATTGCAGTGGTTGACCTGACCGACTCGTGATAGCATCCGCGTACTTCGGGAAACTCTTTCAAGGTAATACTAGGCGGCAATGCTGGAACCCCTGCAAATGCGTGCCCCTTCGAAACGCTGGTTAGCGCTGGCGAGCATCATCTTCGTATCTACTGGATCGCTCGCCTGGGGTTTCACCCGGCTTCGTCGCGCCAGTCACGTTGAAGGGGCACCCGCCTTAAAAAGACAGGGGTCGGGAGTCAGGAGTCAGGGGTCAGAACCTTTCTCTTCATCGACTTCAATTTCAAAAGCAGAACTGATTGATTCGGATAATGACGGGATTCCGGATGCTGAGGAACTGCGCACCTATCAGGATCGCGACGCCTTTCGCCGTTGGTTTACTTCGATTGCTGAAAATCAATTCTATCGACTGAGCGATCAGTGGAAGGAAGAGCAACGCGACTGCGCCGGCCTCGCGCGCTTTGCGATGCGAGAAGCACTACGCCATCACGATCGACCCTGGTTTCAAAAGATGGGACCGGGCTATGACACGGTTGCTCCGGACATCGCTGAATTCAATCTCGATCACAATCCGTTTGGCGAAAAAATCTTTCGCACTGATTTTGGACGTTTCAGCGAAAGCGATTTGCGCAACGGTAGATTTTCTGAATTCGTCGACGGCCGCTCGCTAAAGAATTTCAACACAACCTTTGTTTCGCGAAATCGGCGCGAAGCGCAACCGGGGGATTTGCTTTTCTTCTATCAACCGTGGGTGCAGAAGTTTCCTTATCACGTGATGATCTTTCTCGGCCCAGCACGCGTCGCGCCAAACGGCGCGAATGACTGGGTCGTCTATCACACAGGCTCGTCGCCAACCGATAAAGGAACGGTGAAGAAGGTCGAGTTGTCAGTGCTCGATCATCATCCCGATCCGCGCTGGCGCCCGGTTGAGAGTAACAAAAATTTTTTGGGTTTCTATCGACTGAAAATACTCCAATGATGGATTCTCAGCGAAACGAGC
>DASQYL010000018.1:0-8780 GCA_035639235.1 Pyrinomonadaceae bacterium
CGACGAGGGGCCGATGGATAGCGTCAACTTCCTCGTCGCGCAGCGTGCGATCATCGGCGCGATATTCAAACCGCAGCGTCACTGATCGCTTGTCGTCGGCAATGCCTTCGCCTTCATATGTTCCTACGAAGGTGGTGCCCACGAAATGATTTGCCTCTTGGTGGCGCGCCTCAGAGACGAGATCGCTTAATGAGACTTCTCGATCGATCAGCAGCGAAACGTCGCGCACAATCGAGGGAAAGCGCGCCAGTCGGGAATAAAGCACGGGGCGCGCCGGCAATTCGAGCAAGGTCGTCAGGTCCAATTCGGCGACGTAAACAGGCTGCCGAAACTTATAACGCGCCGCGATCTCTTCACTCAGCCGGCCAATGGCGCCAATCTCCACATCGTTGACACTCATGATTGCCGATTGTCCAGCGCGAAGATGTTTCACCGCGCTTGCGGTGAACGAGAGCCGTGACAAATTCATCGCATCAACAGCGGCTTCGACTGCACCTTTTAGATCGAAGAAGTCGAGTTGGCGATTGGGCTCGGCGTGGCGCGCCTTCATCATGCCGCCGGTGGCGACCAATGCAAGCGCTTCGCGCTCGATCGGCAATTCCTGGTCGCCGGAATCCGCAAATGCCCGGCCGGTTTCAAACAAACACACGTTGCGAGTCCCTTGATTGAGATTGTGCCGAATTGAATTCAGCAGTCCCGGCAACAATGTCTGCCGCATCTGCGAAGCTTCCTCGATAATCGGGTTGGTTAAGACGACCCCGCCGGTTTGCGCCAACCTGGGAATCAAATGGAAATCATTCGTAGCCTCGATGAAGCTTAGATTGATTGCTTCGTCAAACGAGCGAGCAGCCAACGCCTGTCGCAGCGCGCGCTTCCGAGTGTCGCTCGGGTGATACTCTCCGGACATTCGTGACGGCGGCAGCTCCGTTTGGATTTTGTCATAGCCCGTTTGCCGCGCAATCTCTTCGACCAGGTCTTCTTCGATCGCGATGTCGTGACGCCACGAAGGAATAATGAATGTCCATCCAGGCGAATCGCCTGCACGTTCCTCAAAGCCAAGCGCCGTCAGAATACGCTTCATCTCGCTCTCTGCGACCTTGAGGCCAGTAATAGTTTCAACCTGTGCAGGACAGAGGTTTACCGCCCTTTGCTCCAATGGCCTTGGATAGACGTCCAGAGTGTCTTCAGTCGCTGTCCCGCCGGCGATTTCACAAATCAGCGCCACACATCGAGCTTGTGCCGCCAGCACACCTTCGGGATCGGTATTGCGTTCGAAGCGATGCGACGCCTCAGTCTGTAAGCCGAGCAACTTTGCGGTACGGCGAACAGATGACGCATTGAAATACGCGCTCTCGATCAAAACATCGGTGGTCGCGCTTGATATTTCAGATTCTTCGCCGCCCATAACACCCGCAACCGCCACCGGCTTGGCGGCGTCGGCGATTACCAGCATCCAATCGTCGAGCTTTCGCTCTAAGCCATCGAGCGTTTTGATGGTTTCGCCTGACTTCGCCTGACGCACGATTATTTGATTCTTCGCCAACTTCGCCAGATCAAACGCGTGCAGCGGTTGGCCCATCTCATGAAGAACATAATTCGTAATGTCGGCGACGTTATTAATGGGCCGTTGGCCGATAGCTTCGAGTTTCTTCACCAGCCATTCGGGCGAGGGCGCGATCTTTACGCCGCGAACGATCCGCGCCGCGTAGCGCGGACAGAGATCGGGATCGAGAATCTCGACCGAACTAAAGTCTGATGTCTTTCCGCTTACCTTCTCGATCTCGGACGTTGGTCTTTGGATTTTGGAATTCTGAGTGGCGGCTAGTTCGCGCGCGATTCCGATATGCGATAGACAATCACCGCGATTCGAAGGCACTTCAACATCGAGCACAAAATCGTCGCCGCGCGCTTCAACCGCATCAACCGCGAGGCCAACATTCGTCAGCCGATCGCGGATGTCCGGCGGCGACAAATTTGTGCCGGTGAGTTCGCGCAGCCATTGATAGGAAATTAACATGTGATGAGTAATGAGTGATGGGTGATGAGCTAGCAATGAGGTTCTCTACTCATTACTCATAACTCATCACGCATCACTTCATCTGAATTGCTCCAGGAATCTGACATCGTTCTCGAACAGCAAACGAATATCGTCGAGCTGATAAATCCGCGCGCAAGTGCGATCGATGCCGAGGCCGAAAGCAAAGCCGGTGAATTCCTCAGGGTCGACATTCGCCGCGCGCAAAACATTCGGATGGACCATCCCCGATCCGCCCAACTCAATCCAACCTGACTGCTTACAAATGCGACATCCCTGACCGCTGCAATTGAAGCAACTATAATCGACCTCGGCGCTGGGCTCGGTGAACGGAAAATACGACGGCCGAAAGCGTGTCTGCGTCTCCGGGCCAAACAATCGATGCACAAATTCAGCCAACGTGCCTTTCAAGTGGGCCATCGTTATGCCGCGATCGACGCACAGGCCTTCGACCTGAAAGAACATCGGGTTATGCGTCGGGTCCGGTGTATCGCGGCGAAAGACACGACCCGGTGCAATCATGCGGACGGGCGCGCCGCGTCTTTGCATCGCATGGATCTGAACCGTCGAGGTTTGGGAACGCAGCGCGAATCCTTCAGTCGTGTAGAAGGTGTCCTGGCTGTCGCGCGCCGGATGACCTTCGGGAATATTGAGCGCGTCGAAGTTATAAAAATCAGTTTCGATCTCGCGATCGTCTTCGACGATGTAGCCCATCGAGACGAAGATGTCTTCGATGCGTTGCCGCATCAGCGTGATGGGATGAAGATGACCGGGACGTGGGCGGCGTCCTGGAATGGTGACGTCGATGGATTCGCGGGCGGTTCTGGCGCGCAATACGAAGGTTCTACGCCGAAGTGCAACGATTTCGATCGACTCTCTGATGTAGCTCTCGAGGCCTTGCAGAAAGATCGCATATTCGCGACGAAAAACTGGCTCGAGCTTACCAACTAACTTCTTTTGAAACGCGAGCTCGCTTTTCTTGCCGAGATATCTTGAATTTAGGGTTTTGAGTTCTTCGAGGTCTCGTTCGGCTTCATTTAATGAAGTCGGCTGGCTCCGAAATTTCACCATCTCCGCATCGAACGCGTTGCGAATCCGCTCAGTGATTTCATCCGGAAAAATGTCTTGTTCGCTTCGTTCCATGAACGCATCGTTCGTCCGCGTTAGCGGACGATCTGAAAATAGCCCAGCACTTTAGTGCTGGGTAAAGGAGCAAATAAGTATTCAAAAGCCCGCGAAGCGGGCGACAGAGCTACAACGAAGCGTGATTCTGTCGTCCGCTTCGCGGACTCAATTATCAAGATTTGAACTTGATCCCACCGATAAATCGGTGGGATATTGTCAATCGTCCGCCACGCGGACGAACACGTCATTTCTTCTTCACCGCCACCCACTTGCCTGAGGTTTGTCCCTGGAAATCATAATCGCCCGAAAGCTTGCCCTCGACCATCGTCGCGACCAGCGTAATGTTTCCCTCAAGCGCCACAGCCAGCTTGCCTTCCTTCCAGGTTCCCTCGGTGATGTTTGCAAGGCCAAGTTGCGAATTGCTTGAGCCAGTGATCTTATCGCCGTCTAACTTCAGGACGAGCGTGAACGGAAATGGCTGCCCTTGCGCATCCGCGACGGCGTCCCATTCGCCGGAAATGTCATCCGCGGCAGATTTCTTGAATTCGACTGAGCCAGTCTTTCCGTCGGCAGTGAATTCACCGGCAAGCACGTCGCCCTTCTGCCGCAGCGTCATCTTCCCTTTGGAATTCGTGCCTTCAGCGTCGAGGGTGAGCACGCCGTCAGTTACCTGCGCTTTGGTGATCTTGTAAACGCCATGAGGCGAGGTGACTTGGCCCGAAATCTTGCCGCCGTCGTCTGTCAGTTCCAGTTTCAATTGGACTTCGCCATCAGGCGACTTGGCCGTGCCCTGGTACTTTCCGGTAAGCGAAGGATTTGTACCCTGGGCCACTGCCGCGATCGTGGCAAGACAAATCACGATAGCGAAGCCGGCGATTCGAACAATTTTCTTGCTCCTGAATATTTTCATGGCGTCTCCAATAGGTTCAGTGGTTTGCTGACTTAAGCTGCCGCTCGCGCTTGCGGTTTGTTGTCGAGTGCGGTCTTGGCCTGCGTCGCCAACCCGGCAAAGGTTTCCGGTTGCTTCGCGGCAAAGTCGGCAAGAATCTTTCGATCCAGTTCGATTCCCGCGAGTTTCAATCCATGCATAAACTGCGAATAGTTCATTCCATTCAAACGCGCCGCAGCACCGATGCGCACAATCCACAACGAGCGAAAATCGCGCTTCTTCAACTTGCGGCCCGTGTAAGCGAAATTTAGTCCCCGCTCGACTGATTCTTTGGCAGAGCGATAAAGCTTCGACTTAGTACCGCGATAGCCTTTAGCTAATTTTAAAATCTTCTTGCGCCGCTCGAGGCGCTTATTTCCACGTTTTGCTCTGGGCATAACAACCTCCAAACATTGGCGATTTCTGATTGATGATTTTTGATTGAGCTTGAAACATTGCGTAACGCTCGCTCAACAATCGCAAATCTAAAATCCGAAATCGAAAATCCGTTAGTCTCTTCCGTATGGCAACATTCGTTCGACACGTTTCTGATCGCCTTCGGCCACCATCACATCGACGTCCAGATATCGTTTTCGTTTATTTGTCTTCTTAGTCAAGATATGGCG
This sequence comes from Pyrinomonadaceae bacterium, assembly GCA_035639235.1. Lineage (GTDB taxonomy): Bacteria > Acidobacteriota > Blastocatellia > Pyrinomonadales > Pyrinomonadaceae > UBA11740. The sequence goes on from DASQYL010000018.1 coordinate 4,715, forward strand.
CGCATGCGAATGGCCACGCTTAAACTTGCCACTCGCGGTCGTGCGAAATCGCTTCGCCGCGCCTCTGTGTGTTTTCAGTTTTGGCATAACTCTCCTATGAAATTTGCGATTTTAGCTTTGTGATTTTTGATCGCTCGGATTCTCGATTGATTCAATCGAGATCATCGGAAATCAAAAATCCAAAATCAAAAACATTAATCAGCCGGTCGGATTCTGGTTGGCCCCCGCCGACGGCTGCCTTCCCTGGTTCCCATCGCCCGGCTCCCGGCTTCTGTCCTGTTGCTTCGCCGGCTTATGTCGCTTCGGCGCGAAGATGGTAAACATCTGATTACCTTCCATGCGTGGCCGCATTTCGACGTCGCCGATATCAGACAAATCCTTCTCGAGCTGCTCGAGAATCCGTGCGCCCAATTCGCGGTGCGTCATCTCGCGACCGCGAAACCAAATCGTAGCTTTGACCTTGTCGCCTTCCTGCAGCCACTCGCGCGCATGCTTCATGCGATAAGTGTAGTCGTGCACGTCCGTGCCGGGCCGAAATTTCACTTCCTTGACGGTGACGACGACTTGCTTCTTTTTCGCCTCGTTTGCTTTCTTCTTCGCCTCGTATTGAAACTTGCCGAAGTCGATGATTTTGCAAACTGGCGGGTCGGCATTGGGCGAAACCTCCACCAAATCCAAGCCGCGTTCACGGGCCGTGCGAATCGCTTCGCGAGTGTCCATGACGCCGAACTGTTCACCGTCGTCAGTGATCACGCGCACCTGCGGTACGCGAATCCGTTCGTTAATCCTCGTTACCGGCCCGCGACGGAAGTCCGGCCGACCGCGTCCACGAAAACCTGTAGCTATGAAACACCTCCTAGGTTTTAGTCCAAGGTCTCAAGTCCAAGGTCCAAAGTCGAGACGACCTTGGATGTTGGACGTTGGACGTTGGACTCAGTCATTCGTTAGCGCTCGCGTCTTCGTCAGGCGCGTCGCCATCTGTTTGAATTCATCAAGCGGCAGCGCGCCGATGTCGCCCTTCGTCCGCTCGCGGACCGCAACTTTTTCTTCTTCCATTTCCCGATCGCCGAGCACGAGCATGAATGGAACCTTCTGCAGCTGCGCATCGCGAATCTTCGCGCCGATTTTGTCGTTGCGCGTGTTCACTTCAACTCGCAAATCAGCCGCTCGCAACTCTTGCGCAACTTTCTCGGCGTATTGATTGATGCGATCCGTAATCGGCAACACCGCAATCTGCACCGGCGCCAGCCACATCGGGAACGCGCCGGCGTAGTGTTCGATCAGCACACCAAAAAAACGCTCCATCGAACCAAACAGGGCGCGATGGATCATGATCGGCCGATGTGGCTTGTTGTCTTCGCCGATGTACTCGAGCTGAAAACGCTCCGGCAGATTGAAATCAAACTGCACCGTAGTCAATTGCCACGTCCGGCCAATCGCATCTTCGACTCGGATGTCGATCTTGGGTCCGTAAAATACTGCCTCGCCTTCGATCCGATCGTAAGAAATCGATCGCTCGTTTAGCGCGTCGATCAAAATACGCTCGGCGTGCTGCCAATCTTCGTCGGAACCGAAGTATTTAGCGCTGTCTCCGCCACCCCGCACAGAGAGTTCGACTTTGATGTTGGTGAACCCAAATACCTCGAACATTTGAAAGGCGAAATCCATGCACGCTAGAATTTCTTCCCGGGCAGTCTCCGGCGTACAGAAAATGTGCGCGTCGTCCTGCGTAAATCCGCGGACCCGGGTCAATCCATGCAAGGTGCCGGAGAGTTCAGCCCGATAAACCGAACCGAATTCTGCGTATCGCAGCGGCAAATCGCGATAAGAACGCTGCGCCGATTTGTATATGCCGATGTGGAACGGGCAGTTCATCGGCTTAATGCGAAACTGTTGTTCCTCGATTTCCATGGGCGAGAACATTGAGTCGGCGTAGTTCTCTTCGTGCCCGCTGATAAACCAAAGGTCGCGCTTCGCGATGTGCGGCGTGAAGACGATGCCGTAGCCGCGCCTCACTAACTGCTCGCGAAGATAGTCTTCCATCTCTTTACGAATAGCCCCGCCCTTGGGATGCCACAGGACCAATCCTTGTCCGTAGTCCTCCTGAATCGAAAACAGATCTAGCTGGCGACCCAATTTGCGATGATCGCGCTTCTCCGCTTCCTCGCGTTGTTTCAACCAGCCGTCGAGTTCTTCCTGCGTGAAGAATGCGGTTCCATAGATGCGCTGCATCTGCGGACGTTCGGCGTCACCTTTCCAGTAAGCGCCGGCCAGGGAAAGCAGCTTGAACGCTTTCAGTTTGTTGGTATTCGGTACGTGCGGCCCGAGACAGAAATCGATGAATGGCGAGCCATCGATGTAATAGACACTAACTTTCTCGCCGGCCTTCTCGTCGATCAATTCGCATTTCAGAGGCTCATCGCGCTCATTAAAGATGCGCAGCGCTTCCGCTTTTGGAACTTCATCGCGGCGATAAGGCATGTTGCGCTTCGCGATGTCGCGCATCTTCTTCTCGATTACCGGCAAGTCGGCTTCGGTCAAAGCGCGCGGCGCAATCACGTCGTAGAAAAATCCGTAGCGCGGATCATCCAGCAGCGCCGGCCCAATTCCCAACTTCGTTCCCGGAAAAAGATCGAGCACCGCTGCCGCGAGCAGATGCGCCGTCGAGTGACGCAGCACATCAAGACCATCGAGCGTTTGTGGCAAGACCGGTTCAATCTTTACGGCACCATGGCGCATAAGTTCGTTCAATGCTTCCGGTCCCGACACATCAGGTATTGATTCCAATTGTGCAGTCAGATCGACCTCAACCCCTCGAATTTTAGCTGCCAGTGCTTGTTTCGCGAGATCGCGATCAAGTTGCTTCAGCGCTTCGCCAACGGTCGTTGAGCTGGGCACCGAAAGGGGTGAACCGTCCTTGAGTTGTACGCTAATCTCACTCATACCACTTCTTCGCTCCATCAGGAGCGAAATGTTTATAGAACCACCGCCGTCGTCTAATTTGCTCGGCGCTCCTTTAGGAGCGCGATGTTAACTGCTTCGCTCCTAAAGGAGCGAGCAAAAATTTGCGACTACCGGATCTATAAACATTTCGCGCCTACGGCACGAACTCAAAAATTACCTGCGCGCCGGACGGCGCACACAACAATTGGAAATCACCTGCTCGGCGCTTCCCTTCACGATTTACGATTCACGATTTACTAACTGCAAATGATCGGTTTCGATAGGAGCGCCCTCGTCGCCATCCCTTCAGGCGGGATTGGCAATCAAAATGTGAATCGTGTTGTACGAGTCCGATTCATGACGAAGGTCTTCCGGAGCATCCTATCAAAAATTCGAATCAGACAAGCTTAATGCTTATCTTTCGTATAATTACGAAATCGGATGATAACAAACGCCGTCGCAGTGGCGCAAGGCTGTGTCTCAGCGATATTATACGCGCCCGTCAGTCCAGCCATCGTTCAAGGAGCCCTGTGATGAATAAGTTTGTTCGTCTTCTCACCGCCATTGCCTGCGCCAGTTTACTGTTCGCCGGCTTTCAAGTACATATCTCGGCGCAGCAGACTTCGCGCAGCGCTGTTACCAAGCCGGCGACTCCAGATTGGGTTTCAGATGATGCAAATCAGAGCGAGATGCGGCAGACGATTGAAACCTATGTCGCCGATCGCGGCAGTCTGCAACGTTCCTTCTTCGTCAACAATTCGCCGGCGCGGCGCGAACGATTTCGCAAGCTATATCAGGAGGCGCTTGACCGGATCCAGAAAATGAACTTCGATGCGATGAGTCAAGAAGGCAAAGTCGATTACGTCCTGTTCCGCTCTCATCTCGAACATGAACTCCGCCAGCTCGACATCGAGGCAAAGCAGCAAGCCGAGATCGAGCAGCTGATTGCCTTCGGCAAAACGATCGTCGACATGGAAGAGACGCGCCGCAGCATGGCGCCGATCGATTCCGCCAAGGCCGCCACGACCCTAAACGATTTGAAGAAGCAGGTAGATGAGACGCGCCGCAAAGTCGAAGCGGGCCTTCGCGGCGGCGAAAACCCTGACGCCATCAAAGTGAAGAA
>DASQYL010000019.1:0-15497 GCA_035639235.1 Pyrinomonadaceae bacterium
TTCTTTTTCCGGGCGCGTTTGACGGCTTTCCGACAGGCGCGTCGATCGAAGCAGGCTTGTGCGGCGTGCCGGTTTTCTGCACCGATATCCTCAATCAAAATATCGCATTCAAGGACGGCGAGGAGATCGTGATCATCAACCGAGACGTCGAGGAAATTTGCGATCGCATCAGCCACTATCGGTTGCATTACGATGAACTTATCGAGCTGGGCCGCCGGGGCCGGCAAGCATTCCATCGCGAACTTGGCCTAACGCTGCAAATGAAGAAGAGGTTCGAAATTCTCGATGCTTTATTGCTTGCATAAAACGCCGCCGCGCTCTTCGTTGGGATAACATGACGAAAACACAATTGGTACTTTGGGGCGCATCCGATCACGCAACGGTGGTCGCCGATGTCATACGTCAGCAAGGCGTGTATGACATCATTGGTTATCTCGACGACGTTCGTCCCGAGCGGGCGGGTGAGGCCTTTTGCGGCGCAACAGTGCTCGGCGGACGTGAGCAGCTTCCGCTGTTACGCGGGCGTGGAATATCTCACGTGGTCATGGCGTTTGGCGACAACCAGCGGCGATTGAATCTCGGCGCACTGGTACTCAATGAAGGATGCGAACTCGCGACCGCGGTTCATCCTGCCGCGATCATCGCAGCCGACGTTCGCATCGGGCACGGAACCGTGGTGATGGCCGGCGTGGTTATCAATCCGGGAACTGTGATCGGCCAACACGCGATCATCAATACTGCTGCCGTGATCGAACACGGCTGTCAGATTGGCGACGGGGCATTGATTAATTCGCGAAGCTGCATTGCCGGAAACGTGACGGTTGAGCGAGCGGCAACGGTCGAGATTGGCGCGATTGTCGCGTCCGGACTTCGCATCGGCGCGGCGGCTGTAGTCGGCGCCGGGTCTTTGGTGCTCAAAGATGTTCCGGAGGCCACTCTCGTTTATGGGAGTCCGGCGAAAGTCATAAAGAAATTCGAGCCATGAATCACCTCATCACAAATCGTCAACGGACAAACGCCTTCAGTCGATTCTTCAAACGCCTCGGTAGCCGCTGGGCGATCCAAATGCGGATTCGCCAATAGAATGTTATTGCGGGATAGAATCTTATTGCGGGATAGAATCTGTTCGCGGGATTTGACGCCACCGACAGACGGGCCTTGTCCAGCATTTTCTGCAACTGCTCGGTATACTTGTAATTGAGAAATTTATCGTAAGACTCGACTAAGGGCCGTAGATCGTCATATAGCTCCTGGTTTGATTTGAGTGATGAGATGCCGCCCTCGTGCGCGCGATAGACGGACAAGATGTGCGGAACATAACCGATCGCTCCCTGCTCTGCCATCACAATGTTGAATGGCCACTCGCGAATATCCAGATCCCAGAGCTCCGGCTTCAGGCGGACAATCAACGCTCGCCGATAGACGCAAGTTGAGAAATTCCCGATGAAGTTACCTGCCGCCAGTTCGCGTGCTGTTAGATACTGCTCCACGGTCCAGTGCTGAGGAAAAACCCTTAAGGTTTCCGGGTGCGGGTCATATCGAATGAGTCGATGAAAACAGAAACTACAGGTGGGATTTCGGTCCAGGAAGCGAGCGGTCAATTGCAGCTTCCGCGGCGATATCCAATAGTCATCGCCTTCCAGCACAGCCACGTAATCGCCGCGACACGCTTCGAAGCCTCTTTGGTAATTCCGAGTTATCCCGAGATTCGATTCGCAGGACAACAAACGAATCCGGCAATCCTTGTCAGCGTAATTCCTTATTATGTCGATGGTGCCATCCGTTGATCCATCATCTGCTGCAACAATTTCGAAATCGAAATCAGCTTGCTGCATCAAGATGCTATCGAGTGCCTCAGCGACAAACTTCGCGTGATTGTAAGTAACCAGAAGCACACTGACCGCGGGCCTTCGTTCGTTCATTGGCGTTCAATCTTATTTCACCCAGACGCATCCGCAAAAGAACCAAATCGCCCGCAACCGAATTGAGACAATTTCGGTTGCCGGGAACTTAGCTGATTTGGTAGGCTTTGCCGCGGTTCTTCACCGACCCCAAATTTTCGCAAGCGCGTTGCTCTTGTTTCTTCAGAGTTGTCCTGACCCGCGATTGCACCCTACAGGGGACAGCATTGACAAAACGAACGGCGATTTTCGGAACAACTCCATTATTCAGCGATCATATTCCGGTAACGAGGCCGCTGCTTCCGGAACTCGAAGAAATACGGCCAGCCCTGGAAGGAATCCTCAAGACCGGAATTCTTAGCAAGGGACATCATTGCGTTGAGCTCGAAGAGAGCATCGCGATTGAGCTTGAGGTAAAGCACGTCGTGGCTGTCTCGAGTTGCACTACCGGCTTGATGCTCACCTACCAGGCACTCGAACTGTCAGGTGATGTAGTTGTTCCGAGCTTCACGTTTATGTCCACGGTCAGCGCCTTGCGTTGGGTTGGCCTGCGGCCCGTATTCGCAGACGTGGACCCGCACACAACGAACGTGACGCCGGACACGGTTCGCGCTGCACTCACGCCACAAACGTCGGCGATCGTGGCTGTACACAACTTCGGTAACCCATGCGACATCGACGGCCTGCATAAACTCGCCGAAGAGCATGGCTTGCGATTGATCTTCGATGCCGCGCACGCATTTGGTTCGCGATACCGGGATCAGCCTGTCGGAAAGCAGGGACACGTTCAAGTCTTTAGTATGAGTCCCAGCAAGTTGGTCGTGGCCGGCGAGGGAGGCATAGTCGCCACTGACAGTGAAGAGCTGGCGGCAAAGATTCGCATCGCGCGCGAATTCGGCAACTGTGGCGATTACGACACCGAAGTTCACGGCGTGAATGGCCGGTTGCCCGAAATAAACGCGCTGTTGGCACACCACAGCTTTGCGAACCTCGAAAGGGCGGTGGAAAACAGGCAACATGTCGCGGCGCTTTATCGCGAGCGACTTGGCAGGCTTCCCGGCATCGCGTTTCAAGAGATCAAAGCCGAGGACCGAAGTTCCCACAAAGATTTTCCAATCATGATCGACAGTGAAACTTTCGGCCTGACCCGCGATGAGTTAGCTTTGACATTGAAAGCCGAGAATATTGATACCCGATCGTATTATGATCCGCCAGCGCATCGGCAAAGGGCCTATCGAGTATTCGCGCCTCCGGGCGGACTGCCTCATACGGAAGCGCTGTCGCAAAATATTCTCTGTCTGCCGATCTGGTCGGCCATGAGTTTGGATGTAGTTGAAAAAGTTTGCGACGCGATTGGCGCGGCGCAACGGTTCGCAGGTTCCATCCATTCGCTCCTGAACACGACGAACTCGGTTGAATGGATTTTGCCAACAGAACCCATCGAAACATCCGTCGTGGAAGCCTGAGGCACATTAGCGCAATCGCACATACGTGACGTACGAATGCCACTCGCGATCGTTATAGACTTCCATTACGTCTGGCGTGATGGGAAACCCTAAACCGCGCTCGTTAATCCTTACTTCTCCATTCATCAGCAAAGCGTCCACATCCCACAGCGCCGGAAAGACCTCGTAGCGTTCGACGAGTTGGGCCAAACGACTCGCGGATTCCGGTTCCAGGAGTTCGTCCTCAAGCGTGCGGTGCGTGGGACAGTTTGAGTCGTTGTCGTCAAAAATGATGTGCTTGATACCGAGATTCTTCGACTGCATTAACCTGGGCAACTTGTTTTGATGATCGTCAAAGAACGCCAGCGGGCAACTTGATTCCGCGATCACACTCGATAAATCAGCGCAGGAAAAATCCTGATATGAATATGTGACCGCCGGGTCGCGATACGTCGGTCCAACCTTGGCCGGGTCCAAAAGCACCTCGAGCAGCACCAGTGGATCGAAGCTGAAGATCTTCGCGTCGGGCAATGCGCGGCGAATGAGCCAGGTGCTGAATCCCTTCCACACGCCGACCTCGAAAACGTGCGTCGGCTGAACCTCCTGCAAAAACCAATAAAGTGCAAACGCGCTGACGCCCCGCAAGCCCTGGTCGTTATCGAATGGCCGCTTCTTAAGCAGCGCTGAAAATTCTCTTAGTTTCGCGAGCAACCTGGGGCGTTCTGGCTGCCAATCAGAACCTCGTTTGATGATTACGTCCATACTCACTTGATAATGTGGATGGCGAATGATACTTCTTGAGCTTCTTTTCTACCTACTGATGTCGCTACTGACTAAGCGTCTCGTACTTCTTCTCGCTACGCTGTTGCTTTTGTTGCCGGGCTCAATCGGCATTGACAGAATTGTCGGCCACTTCCTCCCGCCACTGGGTCCAGGTCTGGTCCTCCCACCCAATGTTACTGTCGAAATGAATACGTCTGAATTTTCGTCAATTGTCCACACAAATTCGATGGGCTTTCGCGACCGGGAGTTCACGACACAGAAATCGGCGCAGACGCGAATCGTCGCCATTGGAGACTCGTTCACGTTTGGCTGGGGCGTGCAGGATGCCGAGTCCTGGCCCAAGGTTCTGGAAAATCGATTGCGCGAGAGCGGTTTGAATGTAGAGTTGGCGAACCTCGGCAAGCCCGGCGGGTCGCCGGCAAACTATGCCGAGATAGCTGAAAATGCTCTTCCGCTTTTGCATCCTGATCTGGTAATCGTGGGCGTCCTGCAAGGCGACGATGTTGCCCAGATGGGTATTCCCTCCCGCGAATCTAAGGATGAGAATGCCGACTATGCGGATGTGAAATCGACGCATCGCGCGCTTCACCGGCTGATGAAATTGCTGTATCCAAATCTTTTGAGGATCGTAGATCACAGCCACGTCGGATCGTCGCAGTTGACACCTGATTGGACAGCGCTGGCCCAAACTTCCCTGGCTGCGTTCACGCCCGCAGAGAAAAAGCGATTCGATGAGCTTGACGCTGACGTGAAGAAAGCTTTCTTTGCCGGAGAACTAAACCCCTCACTGGTGTATCTGGCCATCCGGATTCCCGATTACTTCATGGAAACGATGAATCTGGACTCTGACGTTACGCGGAATCACATTTCGCAAACTGCCGAACAACTCAAGCGCATTAAGGCCGCCGCCGACCGCAACGACACCCGCGTGATCGTTGTATCGGTGCCTTACGGCATCTATGTGAGCGCCGCGAGTTGGGCAACCCGAAAACGAATTGCCTTCAACACCACGCCCGAGATGTTGAGTTCAAGCAATCCGGACGATGCGATTAAGCAAGCAAGTCAGCTCGCCGGCATTGATTTCTGTGAAGTGACCAAACAATTTCGGAAGGCTTCGATCAATCAACAACTGTTTTTCGAATTGGATGGACATTTCAATCGCAAAGGTCATGCTCTGTTTGCCGAATCCGTCGCGCCCGTCATTCGCGATTTGCTGCCGAACTAACCTGGCCGCGGTTCATAACTCCGAGCGCTCAACAAACGCGGTTGCTTTACGTTTGAAGAGCAGCCGCTTTGCTTTTAGACTCAGGCCAATGATTCCGATTAACGACGCGATTCAGATCGTGCTTCAGCACACATCATCCCTCGGCAGGGAGGATGTACCGTTGTCGCCGGGGCTGAATCGAATTCTCGCCGAAGACATAATCGCCGATACCGATCTGCCGCCATTCGATCGCGCGCAGATGGATGGCTACGCGGTGCGCGCGGCTGATGTGGCCAACGTTCCGGCGTCGTTGAAAATTGTCGGCGAGTCAGCGGCCGGCGCGGGCTGGCATCACGAAATGAAAGCGGGCGAAGCCGTGCGCATCATGACGGGCGCGCCGGTTCCAGCCGGCGCTGACGCGGTGCAGCAGGTTGAACTGACGAGAGAAGCGGATTCGCAGGTTGAGATTCTTCAGCCAGTCGCACTCGGACGATCGATCGTACCGCGGGCCAGCGAAATCAGATCAGGCGAGACCGTTCTGCGCGCGGGTGAACGAATCAATGCCGCGATGATCGCGACGCTCGCGTCATTTGGCTATGCGAAAGTCAAAGTCGGCAGACGGCCACGCGTCGCGGTAATGGCGACCGGAAGCGAATTGGTCGACGTCGATCTAAAACCCGCGCGCGATCAAATTCGCGATTCGAACAATTACACGATCGAAGCGTACGCGTCACAGTCAAACGCAATCGTCGAACGGTTACCGCTGTGCGGCGATGACACCACGGAGTTGAAAAGAAATATTCGCGAAACAGCCGAACGCTCAGACGTTTTGATAACTTCCGGTGGAGTGTCGATGGGCGTTTACGATTTCACCAAGGCGGCTTTGAAAGAGCTTGGCGCCGAAATATTTTTTGAACGGGTCGCGTTACGTCCCGGAAAACCTACGGTGTTCGCGAGGCTGGGAAATTGTCTGGTGTTTGGCTTGCCCGGCAATCCGGTTTCGGTTGCGGTGACTTTCAATCTGTTTGCTCGCGCATCGCTGCTCGCGATGCAGGGCGCAACTGACACGGCGCTGGTTGAAGAGCACGCCGTGCTCGCGCGCGACGTTAAAGGTTCGATCGATCGTGAAAGTTATTTGCCCGCTGTCTTGCGAGCTGATGAAAAAGGAACTCTGCTGGTAGAGCCTTTGAAGTGGGGCGGCTCGTCCGACTTTGTCGCGTTTGCAAGGACCTCGGCGCTAATCAATATTGCCGCGACCGCCACGAAAGTCGCGGCAGGTTCGGTCGTGCGCGTAGTAAACTTAACCCACTGAATTCATGTCAGCCGCTGCATCCACAGTTAGAAAGTCGGCATCGCCAACCCCGCTCGCGCACCAGGCAATTCACGATACCGTCGTCGATATTCTCAAGGATCAACCGCGTGGGACTCTGCTCGACGTGCCCGCCGGTGAGGGTGCGCTCGCTGCGCGCTTGATCGATCTCGGATTCGATGTTCGTTGCTGCGATCTCTATCCGGAAATTTTTCGACTCGAGGGAGTCGATATCGCTCACGGTAATCTTGACGCGGAGTTGCCGTTCAGCGATCGATCGTTTGATTACGTGACATGTCTCGAAGGTCTCGAGCACATCGAAAATCCGCAGCAGGCGATGCGCGAGTTTGCGCGCGTGCTGAAACCGGGTGGCCATCTAGTCGTGAGCGTGCCGAATATTCTCAACATCGAGGAACGTTTGAAGTGGCTGCTCTATGGTTACACTTCGCACTTCAAACCAATTTCGCGCGCGGCGGCAAATCGCTTACGAGCAGAGTATAACGAGCGCGTTGAAATTGCCGCGCACGTTAATCCAATCGCCTATTCCGAACTGCGTTATATATTGGAGAAGAATGGTTTTGAGATGGTGAACACCCATCGCGATAAATTTAAGACGAAGGCATGGCTTTATTGGCCGATCGTGGCGGTCCTCAAAGTTCTTGCGAAGCTGACGCCGAAGCAGAAACGATCCGAGCGATGGACAGAGGAGTTAGCGTCGAAGGAAGTATTGATGGGCGGAAACACTTTGATTGTTCATGCGGTTCTAGGTATCGTGACGGCGAATTAGCCGCCGCGGAAACAAAGGTTTACTCTCCTAATCTTTTCCGAGGAAATCGCGTGACCGAGTTGACACATTTCGACGAACACGGACGCGCCAAGATGGTCGATACGTCGGACAAACCGGCGACCGACCGCCGCGCGATCGCATCCGCCTTCGTATCGATGTCAGCCGAGACAATCATAGCGATTCGCAGTCATCAAACTCCCAAAGGCGACCCGCTCGAGACGGCTCGCCTAGCTGGCATTGTCGGGGCGAAACGGACTGCTGATCTAATCCCGTTGTGTCATCCTCTGCCGCTCACGCACATTGACGTGCGCGCCGATTTGCGCGACGACGGCGTCTATCTCGAAGCCGAAGTCGCGACGCGCGCACAGACAGGCGTGGAGATGGAAGCACTGACCGCCGTCTCGGTGGCGGCACTCACGATTTACGACATGTGCAAAGCGCTGGACAAATCCATGACGATCTCCGATGTGCGACTGGAACTGAAAACCGGTGGTAAGTCGGGCGATTATCAGCGCGCGCCGAACCCTCAGGGAACAACCTCAGCCGAATAGACGTTAAGCATCATTGTGCGGAGCGACTTGGTAAGCTCGAGACCCGATCATCTATCAGCAAAGGCGAACTAAAGATGAAGTACCAACTTTCAAATGATGCGCGGCCGCAGGCGATGACCTTGTTGCTGGCGGCAGTCCTCTCAATTGCACTCTGGTTTATTCCCTTCGCCGAGATTCTCAGTTATCCATTTCGCATCTTTGTCACCTTTATTCATGAAGGCGGTCATGCGTTGGCTGCCCTGGCCACCGGAAACTCAGTCGAGAGTTTGAGCGTCGCGATGAACGGCAGCGGCGAAACCTACACGACGCAGGGCGGCGTGATTTCCCAAATGATTGTTTCGAGCGCCGGCTATCTGGGCGCAATGACCTACGGCGCGTTGCTGCTCGTGTTGATTCGACGCTCCGTCGCCGCTCGTCTCGTTCTCGTAGGTTCGGCGGCCGTCGTGTTCGCGCTCACAATCATCTTCGGTGTCGTAAAGCCGATTATGGCAGGCACCTGGGGCACGCTCAGCGGACTGCCCTTCACGCTCGTTGCAGGTATCTTGATATCGGCAGGACTGTTCGCGGTGGCGAGATTTGCGTCCGCTCGCGTCGCTACTTTTCTCGTTAGTTTTCTCGCCGTGCAATGCGTGCTCAATGCTCTGCTTGATCTGAAAACAGTCTTTTTTCTCTCGTCGCCGTTTGCGACGACAGTCCCGACCGATGCACTCAACATGGCGAATGCGACGGGCATCCCGGCGCTCTTCTGGTCGGTTATTTGGATCGCCACTTCTGTGCTAATCCTCGGCGTTGCAATTCGTCAGTATGTCGGTTCGCGCCGCTCATCGATTGCCGGGTCTACTGATCTAGCTTTGAGCAGCGGCACAAATGCCTTCTCAATGCCGGCGCTGCCGTCCGCATCGAGTCAGGTTCATTACGACAAAACCGTCTAGGCTGGCTGCGTCAGAATACCGACTCTGGTCGGGCCTTTTCTGGCAGTCGCAAATCCCAACTGAAGTTGGAGCTCTAACGCCGGCCGAGTTGCGACACTGCCGTCGCTCGCCTTGCTTAGGTAAGATCGGGATCGTATAATCTCGTTTCTCTCGGATTTTCGGATTGCGTTATCCGGTGGGTTTTGGCCCACTTTTTCTTTTGGGCAAATGTCAGAACCGCCTGCGGTAGCGGGCGGTTGCTTTCGACAGAGAGAGCGCCAGAAAAGGGCTAACCACCCGCTACCGCAGGTGGTTCTGACCGGGATGATGGAATCAAGGTCGGTCGCAGAGCGCATCAACGAAATTGCAGAACAAGCGGCGATCGACCACGGGCTTGAATTAGTTCACACGGAAGTTGCCGGTCCCGAAAATCGTCCCGTTGTTCGAGTGTTCATTGATAAACCCGGCGGTGTGACTCACGACGATTGTTCGGAGGTGAGCACTCAAATCGGCACGGTGCTGGACGTCGAAGATTTCATTCACTCGGCCTACACGCTGGAGGTTTCGTCGCCGGGGCTCGAGCGCGGGCTTTATAAGATTTCCGATTACGAGCGCTTTACGGGCAGCTCGGCGAAAATCAGAACGCGCCAGGCGATCGGCAATCAGCGCAATTTTCGCGGAACGATCGTCGGCGCCGCAAACGCAAACATCGTTTTCGACGATCGCACGAATGGCCGCGTCGAAATTCCCTTTGAGATTATCGCCAAAGCGAACCTCGAAGTTGACGAGGAGAGTGAATTTAGTCACGCACGCGAGCGCGAAACGACCGATAAAGAATTGATTAAGAAGAATAGATGAGCACGAGCATTGCGCAAAACATTGAGGCCCTTTGCCAGGAGCAAGGCATCGATCGTGATCTGGTGATCGAAGCGATCAAGGAAGCCGTGCGCGCCGCGGCCAAGAAACAGTTCAAGGGCGGCGAGGATATTCAGGTCGATTGGACTCCTGAATCAGGGCTCGAATTGTCCGCCTCGAAAGTTGTCGTCGAAGAGGTGCAGGACCAGTCGACGGAGCTTTCGATCGAAGAAGCGCGCGAACTCGGCGGAGATGAAGTTGAGGTTGGCGATGCTTTGCTGTTGCCGATGCCCATGGAAGAGCTCGGCCGCATCGCCGCGCAAACTGCCAAGCAGATTCTTTTCCAGAAAGTCCGCGATGCCGTCCGTTCGAACGTTTACGAACAATACATCGATCGCGTCGGTGAACTCGTCAATGGTTTCGTGAAGCGTTTTGAGCGCGGCAACATGATTGTCGACCTCGGCAATCTCGAAGCGATTCTGCCGCGCTCGCAACAGTCTCGCGGCGAGCAATGGAACCAGGGCGAACGTATTCGCGTCGTCATTACCAACGTTTCTAAAGAATCGAAGGGTCCGCAGATCGAAGTCTCGCGTACTTCTCCGGAATTGCTCGAGCGCTTGTTCGAAATGGAAGTGCCCGAGATTTACGACGGCACGGTGGTAATCAAATCATGTGTGCGCGAACCCGGCGAACGCGCCAAGATCGCCGTCGTCTCGAATGAACGCGACGTCGATCCGGTCGGAGCGTGTGTCGGCATGAAGGGCTCGCGCGTCCAAGCGATCATCCGCGAATTGCGCGGCGAAAAGATCGACATCATCGAATGGTCCGAAGAACCTTCGGTGTTTGCCGCGAATTCCCTTTCGCCCGCAAAAGTCAATCAGGTGCGCATCACCGACATCGAAAACCGTCAGATGGAAGTCATCGTCAATGAAGATCAGCTTAGCCTCGCCATCGGCAAACGCGGGCAGAATGTGCGCCTGGCTACCAAGCTGGTCGGATGGAACATCGACATTCGCAGCGAGGAAGAACTGAAGAAGGAAGTCGCCGAAGCCATGGGTGCGATGATCGCTTCCGGTGCTCCGGTGCCGTTATCGGCGATTGAAGGTGTAACTCCGCAACAAGCGGAAGCGCTCGCCGAACATGGCGTTAATGACATTGAAGGCCTGGCCAATACCACGGTCGACGATCTGGTCGAGTTCCTCGACGTTAGTCTCGACGAAGCGGAGCACATGTTGTCCGCGGCGCGCTCGGTCATCGCCCTGCGCGATCAAAACCTACAGCCCTCAAACGAAACAGCGTCCTCTGAGACTGAGAGTGACAGTCAAATGGACCAACATGCGGCCTCGATCGAGCCGGATGCAAATGCTACTGCTGATGTCGAGCCAAACGAAGAGATGATCGCCGCAGGTTACGACGAAGCAGTTGAGAAGGGCGCCCCGTCGATTGCGGAAGCAATGATCAGAGCCGAGGATTCAGCCGACCCGGTCGCGCTGACCGAAGCCGATCCAATGACGGTTGACGAATTGGTTTTGCAGCAAGCGGGCCGCGATCTGCGGCCTGACATAGTGACGCTGGCGCCGGACGCGCCGGCCGGCGTCGACATCGACAAAGTTCTGGCCGCTGCGGAAAACGAAACCGCGCCGGCGGAAGAATCTTTCGCTCCGTCACCTGATGAAGTGGCCGCGACGGACGAAAACCAGGAAGAAGAGAAGCGATGAGATGCTTCTAATGCGGCCAAATATTTTCTGCGCACACATCGAGTGTGTGCACCGGCTGCGAACGCCTTCGTAGCAGCGCTCTTTGCGCTGTCTGCGAATGTTCGAAGCAAACGTTCGCAAGCAGCAAGGAGCGCATGTCAGCAGTCACCTCAAAAGTCCGCCTTTACGATCTCGCCAAAGAGCTGAAGATCGATACCAAGCGCCTAATCGAAGAGGTACGGCGCGAAGGTGTCGATGTCAGCGTGCCGTCGAACTCGGTCTCGAAAGAACTCGCCGAAAAAATTCGCGATAAGTACTTCCCGAAGCAAAGCGCCACGGTTAAGCGCGCAGTTAAGATCGTGAAGAAGGCGGCAAGGCCAGTCGTCGAAGAAGAACCAGCGCCTGCTGAAGTCCAGGAAATTACGCCCGCGCTGCAAACGGCGCAGCCCGAACCCGTCCCCACCGAGAAAGAACCAACGCCGCAGCTACCCGCGCAGGTGGTGCGCCGGCTCGCACCCGCGGTTCGCGCAATAAAACCTGAAGTCGCTCACGTGCCTGCGCCCCCGCCTTCGCCGGAACCAGTCACCGCAGAAGTGCTCGCAACGCCGGAGGCGATGCCCGCTCAAACCGCTGCGCCGGAAGCGGCGCCCGCTCAATCCGCAGCACCGGCAACACCGGCGCGACAGGTGCGCGTGCTGCGTCCGACAGCCGCTGCGTTGAATGCCGGCATTCGCCCCGGAGAGCGCGCGCCGGCGCCGCCGCCAAGCCCGTCCAGTTTGCGTACCCGCGAACGCGCTCCGCGCGGACGCGTCGAATACACCGGCACGCCCGGCGAAACTGCGACGCCACAAACGACTTACATTCCGCCGCCCGACGCGGGCCGCAGACGCTCGCGCAGGGGAACGACGCGCGGCGCGAAACGCGCCGGTGATGGAAAAACCGGGAAGCTCGATCGAGACATCATTCCACCACCCGATCATCGCACGCTAGAAGAACGTATCGCCGGCAGAATTGCTGTGTCGGGCGATCTCAAACCGGTGCGATTGGTTGAGGGATCGACGGTCAAGGAATTTGCCGAGAAGCTGGGTATCAAGCCGAAGGAAGTCGTGGGACTGCTGCTACAGCGCGGCGTGTTCGCGACCATCAATCAGGCGTTGGATGACAACGTTGCATCCGATCTTGGCAAACGTTTTGGTTATGAGGTGACCTTCGTGCCGTTCGAAGACATGGTCGCCGAAGAAGAGTTTGAAGAACTGATCGCTGCGGACGCCGACGACATCGAAGTGCCGCGGGCGCCCGTCGTCACGGTGATGGGCCACGTCGATCACGGAAAGACTTCTTTGCTCGACGCAATTCGCACTACCGACGTGGCAAGCGGAGAAGCTGGCGGCATTACGCAGCACATCGGCGCATACAGCGTGCAGGTTCCTAACCCCGACAACGCGGAAGAGAAACGGCGGGTTGTCTTCCTCGACACTCCGGGTCACGAAGCATTCACACTCATGCGCGCGCGCGGCGCCAAGGCGACTGACGTCGTGGTGCTGGTAGTTGCCGCTGACGACGGCGTCATGCCGCAGACGATCGAAGCCATCGAACATTCGCGTGCCGCGGGTGTGCCGATCGTGGTGGCCCTCAACAAGATCGATAAGCCTGATGCGAATCCCGATCGGGTGCGCCAGGAATTAGCCCAGCAGGGATTGAATGCAGTCGCCTGGGGCGGCGAAACCGAAATGGTCGAAGTTTCGGCGAAGAAGCGACAGAACCTCGATACGCTGCTCGAAACAATTCTGCTGACTGCTGACATTCTCAATCTGCGCGCCAGCACCACGCGCCTGGCTTCAGGTGTCGTGCTCGAAGCAAAACTCGATCGCGGCCGCGGCGCGGTCGCGACCGTGCTGGTGCAGCAAGGCACTCTGCGCCACGGCGATCCGTTCATCATTGGGCAAATCTTCGGCAAGGTGCGCGCCATGTTCAACGATCGCGGCGAACCTGTATCGGAAGCCGGGCCGGCAACTCCGGTGGAAGTCCTGGGGTTGCAAGGCGTGCCCCAAGCCGGTGAAAACTTTCAGGTAGTCGCCGACATCGCCAAGGCGCAGTCGATCTCAAGCCACCGCCAGGCGCTCGAACGGCAACGCACGCTCGTCAAGACAACTAAGCGCGGTATCGAAGCTCTCGGCGAGACCGATGTCAAAGAACTGCTCGTCATCATTAAGGCCGACGTGCAGGGCTCAGTCGAAGTTTTGAAATCGACTCTGCAGAAGATGTCGACCGAACGAGTGAAGGTGAAAGTGATTCGCTCGGGCGTCGGCGCGATCACCGAGTCAGATGTTCTGCTCGCATCAGCGACCCAGGCCGGCGCGACTTCGTCGGCAGTGGTCATCATCGGTTTCAACGTGCGCCCCGAATCGCGCGCCAACGAACTGGCCAAACAGGAAAGCGTCGATATTCGGCTGCACTCAATCATCTACAAGGTCGAAGAGGAAATTAAGGCCGCGATGATCGGCATGCTCGAGAAGATCGAGAAAGAGAAAATTCTCGGCAAGGCCGATGTGCGCGAAGTCTTTCGCGTGCCACGCGTGGGCGCAGTTGCCGGCTGCATGGTTGTCGACGGCACGATTCGGCGTAACGCGCGCGCGCGCCTGATACGCGACGGCGTCGTGACCTGGGAGGGAAACATCGCGTCGCTGCGCCGTTTCAAAGACGACGTCTCGGAAGTCCGCGAAGGTTTCGAATGCGGTATTGGTTTGGAAAACTTTAACGACGTGAAGGTCGCCGATCAGATCGAGGCGTATATCATTGAGAAGATCGCGGCGACGGAGCTTTAGGATGCAGGAGGCAGACTGCAGACGGCAGGAAAGAAACTTCTGCCTCCTTGCCCCTGCCTTCTGCCGAGTTGCTTTATGCATCGGCCGGAACGGATTGCGGAAACTTTGCGCGCAGAGATTGCGCAAATCGTGGGTTACGAATTGGAAGATCCGCGATTATCGTCGGTCACCGTTACAGACGTTCGCGTCGCCGGAGACCTGCGCGATGCGAGTGTCTACGTCACGGTCGAGGGCGACGAGGAGCAGCACCTCAAAGCTTTGCGGGCCCTGGAACATGCCGCTCCCTATGTGCGCAAGCAGCTTGGCTTCGCCTTGAATTTGCGGCATACTCCCGCGCTTCACTTCGTCCGCGACACTGTAGAAGAGAACGCGACGCGCGTCGACGCGTTACTGGAAGGAATTGAGAAAGGAAGTGAATTGTGAATCGTAAATCGTAAGTAGCTTCCCTTCTATTTACCATTTACGATTTACGATTCACCACGGAATGTTAAGTCAAGTAGTTGAATTAATTGAAAAGAAAGATCGCTTTGCGATTACCTCTCACGTAAGACCTGATGGTGACGGCCTCGGCTCTTCTCTGGGCCTCTTCTGGCTCCTGAAATCGCTGAACAAAGAAGCGGAAGTGGTGATGCGCGATGCGGCGCCTCATGCTTATCAGCAGCTGCCGGGAGCCGATTCAATTCGCGTCGCGCCGCAGGTTGGCGATCACTTCGACGCTGTGTTCGTGATTGAATGTTCGGATGTCGATCGTCCGGGTCTCGCCGATCTCAAAGATCAATTCGTCGTCAATATCGATCATCACTCGACCACAGAGCTGTTCGGCAGCATCAACTGGATCGATTCGACGGCGGCCGCGGTCGGCGAGATGATCTACAACCTTTGCAAAGCAACCGGCGGACGCGTGACCAAAGAGATCGCTGAATGCGTCTACACGGCGTTGCTCACCGACACCGGATCGTTTCATTACTCGAACACTACCGAACGGACTTTTAAGATCGCTTCTGAGTTGGTGCGCATCGGCGTCAAGCCGGCCAGGACGGCGGAAGCGATCTTCGGGAGCTACGAATGGCCCAAGATTGAATTGCTCAGCCACGTGCTGTCGACTGCCCGGCGCGACGAAACCGGTCACGTCGCCTGGATGTGGCAGACCCTAGCGATGCAGGAGCAGACGCACGCCGCCGAGGAAGACGCCGACGGTTTCGTCAATTACCCGCTCGCGGTTGCCGAAG
>DASQYL010000020.1:0-8857 GCA_035639235.1 Pyrinomonadaceae bacterium
CCGTCACCAAGTTTGACCGCTGGTGATCCATCAGTCTTACCCAGGTAGCACGAGTAGTTTTTTCCGCTACCCTCCCCCCAGTACTCAAAGGTGAATGTCTTACCGTCAGCAGATAAATCGTCGAGCCCACCGAAATCAACAAACGACAAATCCCGTTCTTTTGATTCGTTGGGGGCCAAAGCGATCAGATCGCTGGATTGTTTGAATCGCGTCAGTAGGACCCGTCCGTCCCGCGCCACGTCGTGAAGCAATATATCTCCAGGAATGCGGAGGACGACGCGCACTTTTCCAGACAGCGTCGCCGCATAAAGGACTTGCGCACCGGCCGCTGCGCCCGTTGCCGCAGTAAACCAGACTTCGTCTCCGGTCGGTGACCAGGCGAGTCCCTCCTGGCCCACGGACTCTTCTGACAGCAGCGTCTTCGTGCCAGTCATATCAACGACGGCTACTCGACCGCGGTTGTCCCACTGGAGCTCATGATCAACGAATGCGATCCGATCGCCACTCGGCGAGATACGCGGATAGCTTATGTACCCGGCTGCCTCGTAGAGCACTTTGCCAATCGGGTATTCCAGACGGCTGCGTCCGTTGACGTAACGAACAACCGCGAGCTTCGTGCCGTCTGGAGACCAATCTGCCTCGTTGACATCCTCGACTAGTTCCCGTGGCGCGCCACCGCTTATCGGCATGCGTGCGAGGGTTCCGAGATAGAGCAGTTGGCCGAGATATTTACGTTTTATCAGTACAGCCAATTCACCAGTCGACGAGACCGCTAAAATATCGGCATTAGTCAGCCCCAGCGATCGCGATTCGTTCGAACCGGCGCGAGTTGAAAAAATCTCTGCCGGATTGCCGTTCCACGCGGCGCTATAAATGAGCGTTTGACCATCCGGAGCAAATCTCGCGTGGTAAAGAACACCGCGACGAAAGGTGAGTTGTGAATAAGTTGGAAGCGACGATTTGTGTAGATAGTTGTAGCCGAGAATGCCGGCAACCGCTCCGATGCCTAGTAGTACCAAGCCAAGGCCAACCAGCAGCGCTAGAGGAATTGTCCTGGCCCGCGCCGGTTCGAAAGCGACGTCGGGCAAATTGGGGGCTGACGTTGTTGACGAACCAGTGGGAGTCGAGAGTGACTCCAGGGCAAAACCAAGATCCGAGGTTGACTGAAATCGGCGTTCGGCTTTCTTTTCGAGACAGCGGCGGACAATCCTTTCAAGTGCCGGACTGACGTTTGGATTCGATTGCGTTACATCCTCAGGCTCTTCTTTCATGACTGCCGCCATCGTCTCGGCCATCGTTTCACGTTGGAACGCCCGTTGTCCGGTAATCATCTCGTGCAAGATTGAACCAAACGAAAAAATATCCGAACGATGATCGGTTGGTTGAGCGCGAACCTGCTCCGGAGACATGTAGCCAACTGTTCCCATCACCACACCGGGATTGGTGAGCGCCTTGCGGGTTGCGTCTTCGGAACTGGTTGGGCCTGACTCAGGTTCGCGAAGTTTGGCCAGACCGAAATCGAGTATCTTCACGCGATCATCTTTGGTAACGAAGATGTTCTCCGGTTTCAGATCGCGATGGATGATGCCTCTTTCATGTGCCGCCGACAGACCGCTAACAATCTGCTGCGCATATTCGGTCACCTTTCTCAACGGGATCGGTCCTACATTCAAGCGTTCGCGCAACTCTTCACCTTCCAACAGTTCCTCAACAATGAACGGTGAGCCGTCGTGCTCACCGATGTCGAAGACGGTAAGAATGTTTGGATGGTTGAGTGCCGAGGTAGCCTTGGCTTCCTGCTCGAAGCGCCGCAGGCGATCCTCGTTCGTGGCAAAATCAGAAGGCAGCAACTTGATCGCCACTTCGCGGTTTAGGCGCGAATCGTGCGCCCGGTAAACTTCGCCCATGCCACCCGCGCCGATCTTCGAGAGGATGCGGTAATGCGAAAGATTTGTATTGGCTGCGAGTTCTTTACTCATCTTTTATCAAATTCCAGATTCATCCCGTTTGCCATCAAGGCAAAGCCGACCCAAGAGCGGGCGAGCAGGAAAGTCGTGCGCCAGCTATCATCTTCCGCTACTGCGGCAGTCCGACGCGCCGCACGAGATCGGCAAAGCGCGGGTCTGACCGCAAGCTTTCGAGCGCCGGATCTAACTTAAGGTGCGTCAGGTACCATGCGATGCGGAAACACACTGGGTTTCGATCTCGCTTGAGACCGGAGCAGAAGCAAACTTCGCGGTACCCACGTCTACATTGACCAAACCGGAATCGCTAATCAGCGTCGCGCCGTCAACGCGACAGAACTTTAGCGCTTCGTCAGTCTCGACGCGATTACATTGGGGGCAGCGTTTCATGGCAGATCGTTACTTGACCAAAGTCATTGCGAAAACCCGGCCCGGCGCAAAAGATCTGTGTAACGCGGATCGGAGCGAAGCGCTTTAAAGCACGGGTCGACCGCCGTGTACTTAAAGGTCGGGTCGCCTGACTGGTAATCCTTCTCGAGTTGTTCGATCACTGCATCTTTATCGCCGAGCCCGGCATAAACCATGGCAAAATTGTAAGGCGCAATATTGCCCTTCGCCGCCACTGTCTTCATTTGATCGAGCACTTTAAGGGCCTCGTCCCGTTGACCTGAAACCCCATACACATACCCGACATAGGGCAGATAGTAGTTCGGATCGACGTTCAATTCCTGAGTACGCTTAAACTCGGCAAGCGCTTCCGCGTACATTCCTTTCATCACGTAGGCCGACCCGGCGTCGACATGTGCGAGAAAGAAATTAGGATCGATCTCAAACACCTTTTTGTACTCCGCAAGTGCCTTATCGTATTGGCCGGCATAGTGGTAATACTCGCCAAGATTATCATTTATGATCAGGGATAGCGGGTCCAACTCCTGAGCGCGTTTTCCTTCGGCAATCGCTTCGTCAAATCTACCGGCGACCATGAGGCTGCCTCCGTACCATTGGTGCCCGGTAGCATAATTCGGGTTTAACGTAATGGCCTGTTGGTACTCATTTCTGGCGTCGGCAAATTTAATCTGATTATCGAAAGCCTCACCTAGAGTCGCGTGTGCCTCAGCGAGCGACCCATCGAGTTCCAGCGCACGCCTGGCGGCGGAGATCGCTTTCGGATAACAGTCTTGCGGCATACCGGCAAAATATTCGGGCAGCAGAACATAAGCTTGCGACATTCCGGCATAAGCTAATCCGTAGCCCGGGTCCTTTGCGACCGCCTGATTGAAGTACTCGATCGATCTTTTGAGATCGTCGGGCGTGCGCTTATTCCAATAAAACAATCCTTTGAGATAAAGCTGATAGGCTTCGGGATTCGTGGTGTACGTCTTCGCTACCCTCTGCTCTTCAACGCCGGACAATTTTGTGCGGAGTTTGGTGGAAACGTCGCGGGCAATCTCACTCTGCAACGATACAAGGTCCGCCTGTTTGCGGCTGTACTGATCGCTCCAGATTACATTCTCGGTTTTCGCGTCAACCAACTCGAGCGTCAGCGTAAGCTGATCGCCGTGTTGCGCGATTCGCCCGTTCAGGATGGCTTGCACATTGAGGTCTCGCGCGATCGTTTGGGAACTGGTGTCTTTGCTCTTGTAGCGAAACACAGACGAGTGCGCCTTCACATTGAGGTTCGGCAGTTGCGAGAGATTGCTGATCAAAGTGTCGGTCATTCCATCAGACAGATACTCGAGATCGGCGTTGCCGCTTTCGTTGACGAAGGGCATCACCGCAATCGATTGGATCGCAGCCGTGTTAGTTCGTCCTCGGAGATAAAGAAACATTGCGGACGGCGGCAATAATCAGCACAATGGCAACCATAACTACCGTGAGCTTGCGCTGCTTGATTCCACTGACGACGTATTCGGCGCTGGAAGCCGTGCGAGCGGGAGCTGTGCTGGTGGTTTCTGTGATTGACTCGCTTTGTGCTCCGGCGGCTGATCCGCTTGCCGTGCTTCGGCGAAACTCCGGCGCGACCGTACGCTCAATCTCCGCATCCACGTCTAGCTTGCGTCTTAAATTGCGCAGATCGATCAGCAGGTCTTTCGCGGTTTGATAACGTTCGTCTTTCTCTTTGGCGAGACACTTGGTGACGATCTCTTCGAGGCGGTCGGGTACGCCTTCAACTTGTTGTGAAAGCGGCGTGGGATCAGATTCTTGGATCGCGATGATTTGACGGTGAATGTCCTTGCCCTGGAACGGCACAACGCCGGCAATCATCTCGTAGAGCACAACCCCGACGCTCCAGATGTCCGTGCGATGATCTACTCTACTGCCGAGTGATTGTTCGGGCGACATGTAGCTGACTGTGCCCATTATCAGCCCGGGAGTGGTACTGACTTGCAGGCGCGTGGCGTCTTCGTTGCCGGTTGACCCGCCCGCTGGCGCTGGCGTTTCCGACAATTTGGCGAGGCCAAAGTCGAGCACCTTGACGATATGGTCTTTGCGGACCATCACGTTCTCAGGTTTGAGGTCGCGATGCGTGACGCCGGTTTCATGCGCGGCATTCAAAGCGCCCACGATCTGAATCGCCACATCCAAAACATCAATCAGCTTTAATCGTCGATTCGAGAGATGTTGGCGCAATGTCACGCCGTCGACGAACTCTGTGGCAATGAACGAGACTGATTCTGCCTGGCCAAACTCATAAACTGTAAGGATGTTCGGATGATTGAGATTGGAAACCGTGCGTGCTTCCTGTGTGAACCGGTGCAGACGATCTTGGTCTTTGGCAACTTCCGCCGAGATGATCTTGAGCGCCACCGCGCGCCCAAGTTCGGAGGTATCTTGCGCCAGATACACCTGGCCCATCCCGCCCTCGCCAATCTTCGAGACGATGCGGTAATGCGAAAGCGTGGTGTTGGTTTCGAGTTCTCCGGTCATCCGCTACTAAATCTATTCTGGTTCTAGCTAGCTCATGGCCGGTTCCGCGAAGATCGGCAGGCCGTCCAATCCGGCATCCGGAATGAGTTGCTCGGTCGTATCGATTCTAAGCCAGGTCGGGATTTCAAACAGCGCATACGAAACGGTGAAGACGCCCATGACCCAACCCCAACTTTCAGGGCTTATGTTCAAGCTCTCCTGTATGCGCGGACCCGCAACTGAAATGGCGACGCGATCAAGATAGGTGATTGCCGCGAGTGGGCACAGAAAACCCAGTACTCGGTAACGATACTTCAGACGGAACCTTCCTTCTGGTCAGCAGGTGCTGATCGAGAAAATACTCTTCAATCTAGTTTTGATGATTTCACTTTTTCTAACAGGGCCACAAAGCGCGGATCGCTGCGTAACGAATCCAGTTCAGGATCAATCGTGATCCATTGCACATAAGTCCCCCGTTCCCTCACATCCTTTTCGATCATCGCGATCGCCGCGTCTTTATCGCCGAGAGCAAGATAAGCCGTGGCCAAAAAATATCCTGGAATGTAGCGACGTCCAGATTCGGCTTTTAGCTCATCGATCAACTTGACTGCCTCAGCCTGCTGGCCAGACTTTGCCAGCGACTGGGCCAGCATTCCTTTGGCGATTGGGTCGGGATTCAACTCAACGGTCTTTCGCAACTCCGCAACGGCCTCAGAGTGCATGCCTTTCAGGTTGTAAACCCTGCCGAGTATGTAGTGTGCATAGTAGAAATTCGGGTCGATTGTCAGAGTGTGTTGCGCTTGAGCAATGGCATCGTCATACCGGTGCATCAGTGTGAGATCAAAAGCAGTATCCGCACTGATGATAGTTGAAAGCGGATCAAGTTCTTCGGCCCGGCGGGCAGCTTTAATCGCTTCATCATTCTTACCGAGGACTGGAAGAATATTACCCAGCCAGTGGTAAGCAGTAGCATAATTGGGATTCAACTCCGTGGCTTTGCGAAGCTCTCGTTCGCCGGGCTCGAAGTTCCAGCCGTATCCCGTGAGGTAGGCACCCAGCACGGCGTGCCGTTCCGCCAGCGAACCATCCAATTCGATCGCCTTCAAGGCGGCCGCTTTCGCTTGAGGCATGCTGTCCTGGGGAAGGCCGACGCTGTATGCGGAAAACAATACGTAGGACTCGGCCATACCCGCATAGGCCAGCGCAAAGCTCGGATCTTTGTCGATCGCTTGCTTGTAGTATTCCGCCGCCTTCTGAATCCCATCGACGGTTCTTTTATTCCAGTTGTAACGACCCTTCAGATAGAGTTGATAGGCCTCGTTGCTGCTAGTGTACTTTTTGGTGATCCCGGTCGATTCGCTGCCCGACAGTCTCAATTGAAGTTTGTCGGTGATCGTGGTCGCGATCTCGCGTTGCGTCGCCAACAGGTCGGACATCTTCCGCTCATACTGTTCGCCCCAGAGTATTTTGTTGTTGGCCGCATCAACCAGCTCTACGCTGATCGTAAGATTATCGCCGCGCTGGATCATCCGTCCGGACAAGACGGCATTGACGCCCAACTCAGTTGCCACCTTCTGTGCGTCGATTTCCTTTCCTTTGTAACGCAGAACGGAACTCGTAGGGCTGACTTTGAGATTCGGCAATTGCGATAAGCGATAGATGAGAGATTCAGTTAAGCCGTCGGAAAGGTACTCGGAATCCGGGTTGCCGCTTTTGTTCTCGAAGGGCAAGACCGCGATTGAATTGATTTGACCTGCGCCGCTTCGCCTGGAAACGAAAGCAAAGTAGCCAACG
This sequence comes from Pyrinomonadaceae bacterium, assembly GCA_035639235.1. Classification (GTDB taxonomy): domain Bacteria; phylum Acidobacteriota; class Blastocatellia; order Pyrinomonadales; family Pyrinomonadaceae; genus UBA11740. The sequence continues at coordinate 6,666 of DASQYL010000020.1, forward strand.
GTGGAGACCACTGCCAGCAGCACGAGTCCAACGATCGCAGTGGCAAGTTTGTGACTCTTCGCCTGCGTGACCGCGTATTCAAGACTGGAAGATGACTTTACATTTTGGGTTGGGATTACTTGACCGCTCCCGGTCGCTGCGGCTGAATCGGTAGAATAAAAGCGGGTTTCGCTTTCACCGATTGCTCCCGTTGTCGCTTCGCGATTGGGAATGATCGAGCGTTCAATTTCACCTTGAATATCTAGGTCCCGATGGAGATTCTTCAGATCGATGAGCAGGTCGCGCGCCGACTGATAACGCATGTCCAAGTCTTGGACCCGCAGTAAGTCGCGAGGTTGTTCGAATGAGCGACGCCAAAAGTGAAATCCGATGTAACCGATGTTCGCGTATTGTTCGCGCCTCGCCATTACCATTTTCTTTTTGTTGTTGACTAATCAGTAACCCGGCGGTGGATGGGAAGGGCTGGTGACAACGAATTTTTAAGCTCGTTTCGGCACTATTGACCTGATGGTACACGCGTCACAATGCGATTAATCCGTACATGCAATGGTGGGGGACCGAATCGAACCCACCGGGAGTTTTCCAAATTGGCATTGACTTACCTTTTGGAATGAAATAGGCTGCGCCGGTTTTCAGGCTTCCCGTCTTGCACATACCTCGCGCTGATCCCGACAAGCGCGAGGTAACTTATTAATCATTCGTGATCATCCGAGACCCCGAGCCATGATGTTGACTAAGGATCTAATGGATCCAAATGACAAGAACAAGGTGAAAGAAGAGAGGCAGCGCACCCTAGCCGGTAAGTTCTTCAACAACGCGGACATTTCCGACGGCACCCGCACTAAGCTGCTAAACGCTACCGTGCGTCTCAGAACCAGGAACGCTCCTTACCATATCGGTTCGGGCGTGATCTTGTATGCCGATAACGATAAGGCTTACGTGTTGACGGCCAAACATCTGCTCTACAAATTGGCCGGCCAGGAGAATTATGCAATCGACGAAGAGACTGAAGCACCGGTATTGCCGAGCGCGAGCAATACCGCGAACTTTCTCAACTCGATTGAGATTGGGTACGCGCCAGCGGCATTGTTAGGCGAGCCAACGGCGACTGCGGCAGTGACAGGTATGAACTTTGGGAAGAATAACGTCTTAGGTGACACGACTTGGACAATCGACATGGTTGTCTTTGAATCAACCGACGCAAATTTCCGAACCCACGCGAAAAACAATGGTGTTCTTACGTTACAGACAATAGAGCACTACAAGATGCTTTTGCCCAAGAAGCAGAATGCCAAGGGCCCGGCAATTCTGCGGAAGAACATATTTGAATTCTTTCAGATGGGATACGGCAAGGGAAGAATCAAGAACATTGGGAACGCGGACGACTATGGGGATTATGAGGGCAAAGTGCAAATCAAGATATCTGAGTCGGTGGCTAACGATGCCGTGCCCGAAGACACTTTTGAAATCGGAGGCAACGACGTAAGCACCTGGCCGGTCAGTAAGAGAATAATCATATTGAAGGTCGAAAATATCGGATCCACGGGACCGGGTGACTCGGGAGGCCCGCTCTTCTGCCGGCCAAAGCAAGCTAAGCCTAACGACAACAGCCAACCCTATCTCTCCAGTAGGGATAATTTTTACCTGGTCGGCGTTACCAGCGGTGCAGACTTTTTCACAGGCGACAAAGATAAATATAAGCAGAATCGCCCTGCTTCGAACATTGTTCACAACAATGCGGCGACCTTCTGGGGAGATATGTTCCTGGCAAAGTAAATGCCGGGCTGAGATTGAACCACCACTCTCGGCGTCCGCCTAGAGTCCCACTGGAGATGTGATTGAATTATGTCACTTGTCACCGATCAATTAGGACCCCGAGCCACCAATCTGGCGGAATTGATCGGACTTCTTAACTCTGACGGTAAGGTCAACCTGGAATGGTTCTCGAGCGCCGGCAGCGAGTTGGCCGGTATTCCGGAAAGGCTGCCTCAGCTTTTCAACTTTATCCAGCAAATGCTCGGACCTGCGGCGACCGATGGGCCGCCCGTTTTCGACGAGGCGCAATGGTATCCGTTGCCAAATCCCCGGAGTGGAACGCAGACCGGTCTTTACCTGGTCGCGTCGAAGCCCGACGACAATGCCCTCACCGGCGCTGCGGGCATTGGCGTTTTGCACGAGCTGGATTACGGCGA
>DASQYL010000021.1:0-24129 GCA_035639235.1 Pyrinomonadaceae bacterium
TTCAACACGCGATAACCACATGACGAAAGCACATGTGCCGTTAGTTCCTTCGTCGTGGTCTTGCCGGCACTGCCTGTGATTCCAATTACCGGTTTGCCCCATTGCTCGTAGACTTTACGCGCCAACGTTTGCAATGCTGCGATCACGTCGTCGACGATCAGCAGTCGATCGATGATCGGCTGCACATCCGGGGATCCTTCAACGCGCTGACGACGAGCAACGGCGGCGACACCGCCTCTTGCAAACGCGCCGGCAATGAAGCGATGCGCATCGGCGAAGGTGCCGTTGAAACCGGCGCGCTCGTAATCCGGTTGCGATAAAGCAAAGAACAATTCGCCGGCTTCTGTCGTCCGCGAGTCGATCGAGAAGTCAAGTATTTCTTTGTCAAACAACTCTGGCCGCAAACGATCAATAGTTGCGCCCATTAGTTCTGCTGCGGTTTCGATCTTCACATTCCCAGTTTACCGCATCGCTACGTTTAGAGGCGGGGTTGCCCGCCGACGAAGGCAACGCCTTCGTCTAAACAGAGTGACAGCTCAATTTCGCCGCGCGAAATCAACTCGCACGGTTTGACCTGCGTCGACTTCGGTTCCCGCCGCAGGATATTGCTGCGTCGCCAAACCATCGCCATGCGCTTCCAGTTTCAAACCAAGCTGGGCGCACGTGCGCAACGCATCGCGCACGCTTTGGCCGCGCAAGTCCGGCATCAACGCGCCCCGGTTAGTCGCCACCGCCAGGACAACTTCACTCGTTCTGCCGGCGAAGCTTTTTGATGCAACTACTTTCGGCAGAGTGTCGTCGCGCCGCTCGACTTGCGCGGTGTCTCCTCTAATTTGCTGTGGCGACGGTCTTGAACTTCCGGCGATTAACGATGGGTTGTTTTTGATCTCGGTGTCCGGTGTGACATCCAGTTCGGGCAACACTTGTTCGGCGATCTCGCGAAAGACCGGCGCAGCCACGTCGCCCCCGTGATAGGCGCCTTCCGGCTCGTCGATCACTACGATGATGACGACGGCCGGATTGCTAACCGGCGCGAATCCCACGAATGAGCCAATGTACTTCGTCGCTGAGTACGCATGCGTCTTCGGATCGATTTTCTGCGCCGTGCCTGTTTTCCCGGCGGCTGTGTAACCCTCGAGTTGAGCTTTGCGAGCAGTGCCATGCAGCGTGACTCCTTCCATCATCGTGCGCAGCGCCGCGCACGTTTCAGCTTTCAACGCCGGACGTGTTTCGATCTTCGCCTGGAACGTCACATTGCCGTCCGGATTGCGCAGTTCGCGAACGATATGCGGTTTGATCCAGCTTCCGTTGTTCGCCAGAACTGAATACGCCGCCGCCATCTGCAGAGGGGTCACGCCGACTTCCTGTCCGATAGCCAGCGATCCCATCGACGTTGGTTGCCACCGCGCGACTGGCCGAAGAATGCCCGGCGATTCGCCCGCCAGATCGATTCCAGTGCGCGATCCAAAGCCGAGCCGTTTCATGAAGTCGTACATCGAATCGTTGCCGACCATTAGGCCGAGTTTGATGGCGCCCACGTTGCTCGATTTGGCTAACGCGTCCGCCACGGTCAGCACGCCATAAGCGTGTCCGTCATGGACCAAACGGCCGTTCACGATAATCGAGCCGTTCTGGCAATCGATCTTGTCCTCAGGTGTCACCAGACCTTTTTCAATCGCTGCTGAGTACGCGACGATCTTGAAGGTGGAGCCCGGTTCATAAATATTTTGCAGCGCGCCATTCGTGCGCGCGCCGGGCGAATCGGCGGCCGGCTGATTTGGATTGAATGTCGGCGAGTTCGCGAGCGCCAGAATCTCGCCGGTCCGAGGATCCATTACGATTGCACTTCCTGACTTTGCGTGCGTGCGCTGGACCGCATCAGTCAGCGCCTGCTCAGTCCGATATTGAATCAATTGATCGATCGTGAGAACGATCGTTTGCCCCGGGAGCGGCTGGACTTCGTAGCTTTCGAACGTTCGCTGATCTCGATCGTGCTCGAGATAAACCTTGCCGGCTTCGCCGCGGATCTTCTCATTGTAAGATTGCTCGACGCCGCCTAAACCGATCTCGTCGGTGTCGACAAAGCCGAGGACATGCGCCGCCAGCGTATCGTTCGGGTAATAGCGCTTCGGTTCCTTACGCGAATAGACGCCGTCAAGCTCCAGCGCGTCGAGCCTGGCCGCGCGTTCCATTTCCAGCCGGCGAACGATCCAGATGAATTTTTTGTTCGCGTCCTGCGCATCTTTGAATCGCTTTACCAAATCTTCGCGCGCGAGTCCGGTAACCGACGCAATCTTGCGCGCGGTCTCCTCAACGTTCTTCACTTCCGATGGGTCGCTATAGAAGGATTCAGTATCGAGACTCCGGGCGAGTTCGCGTCCCTGTCGATCGAGAACCTGGCCGCGCGTGGGCGCCGTCTCAATCGCACTCATCTGCTGATTGCGAGCCCGGGCGGCGAGTTCGTCGTGACGGCGAATTTGCAGTTGGACCAGACGGCCGCCGATGACCAGCATCCACAATACCAAACCTATCGACACGAAAAGTATCCGGCGGGATGCGTTCGGCGAGGGTTGAGTTTCTCTGGCAGTAGCACGACGGGGCATGCAAATCTCCTAACCTGCGATCGCGCCGCGGCTAATCGCTGTCATCTCCCGCGCGTTTGTTGAGCAGTCGTTTTAGGGGGCGTCTTTGTCGCGGGCTTAGTTTGAATGGGAGATTTTGATTCACGCGTTTCAACCGGACGCCGGAGCGGGTCGAGCTGAGATGCCTGCATCGGCTGCATTCCCAATTGACGCGCCGCCTGTTCCAGCCGCGCGGGGCTGGACGCAGTCTCTTTCTGCACTGTCAACCGCCGCTGTTCTTCCTTCGCATCCGTCAGAGCGTGGCGCAGCTTCTCCGTCTGGTAACCTAAGCGCAGCGCCGCGAAATGTTGATGACCAGCGTAGAGAAATCCAACGGCTAAGATTGCCGCCGCTGTCAGCACCGACGAGAAGCGCTTCAGCGCGCCGCGATCGCGCTCGCGAGTGACTGAGGCATTCCGATGTTTTGAAGGAACTCTGCGCATCTTGTTTGGAGTATGTCTCCAAGCGGCTCTAATTGTCTCTGATAACTTCCGCCTGAAGCCGGGATTCGGAACTCAAATTTTTTCCGCGCATCTCAGTTTCGCGCTCCGACTTCTCGGATTTTCTTCAATCTCTACTTCATCGGGAACTATCGCCCGTTTGGTCAGAATCTCGACCTGCTTGGTCGCGCCACAAATGCACTTGGGCAGGCGCGGCGGACACTGGCACTTACCGGAAAGCCGCAACAGCGTCCGCTTGATAATTCTGTCTTCAAGCGAATGGAAACTGATTACTGCCAGACGCCCTGCTTGTTCTAAGTAGTCAACCGCGTCGAACAGGAAACGATCGAGGCTTTCGAGTTCAGCGTTGACCGCGATCCGCAACGCTTGAAACGTGCGAGTGGCGGGATGGATCCTCCGTTTATTTCCTTTACCAACTGCGCGCTCGACGAGGTTTGCGAGGTCCGTCGTCGTCGCTACCGGCTCACCGCGTTCGCGTCGCTGCACTATCGCACGGGCAATACGCCGCGAGCCCTTCTCTTCACCAAGCTCAAAAATCAGATTTGCAATTTCTACTTCAGAAAGACGACCGAGCAGCTCTCCTGCGGTTTCACCACGCGACATGTCCATGCGCATATCGAGCGGCGCGTCGTGCCGGAAACTGAACCCACGTTGTGGAGAGTCCAGCTGCAACGACGAAACACCGAGGTCGGCAAGAACACCGCGCACTTGCCTGACTTTCGCTGTCGCGAGGACCCGCGTAAGTTCACGAAAGTCAGCATGCACAGAGCGAAAGCGCGAGCCGTAGAGCGCCAATCGCCGTCTTGCTAACTCGAGCGCTTCTTCGTCGCGATCGATTCCCAACACTTGCGCGTCGGAAGATGCTTGCAAGATTGCTTCGCTATGCCCGCCCAGGCCTACCGTGCAATCGACAAACAATCCGCCGCGCTCTGCCGCGAGCAACTCGATCGTCTCTCGAAGTAGCACGGGACGATGCGCCAGCGCGCCCCTGCCCCCCAAAGGCTTCGCCATCCGTCACCGCCCCGCGATCTCGTTCAAAGAACTAATAGTGAACTGTGAGCCGTTAGCAGTAAGCAGCGCGCTCACTGCAACTTTCGACCTGGCACTGCAAACCGCTTTGAAGTTTTCAAAACTGCTCACTGCTTACTGCTCACTGCTCACTCCTAAATTCCCAATCGCGCAATCGCCGCTTCGTCTTCCTCTGTATAAGGATCCGAAAGCAAACGCTGCTGGAATCGATCCGACTCCCAGACTTCCAGGTAATTCAAATACCCGAGCACCTCAACGTCGCCAACAACTTGTGCGCTCTTTCGCAGCAGCGGATGGATCAAAACACGTCCCTGCGCGTCCATCGTCGCCTGCTGACCGTAGTAGTTCGTCCTGTCAAGGAACTTGCGCCGCGAAGGGTCCATCGAGGGCAAGAGAGACAATCTCTGTTCGATGGCTTCCCACTCAGGCATCGGGTAGATGCGCACGCATTCACCCGTGAGACTGGTCAGATAAAGCGACGACCCGTACTTCTCTTCAACGTAACGCCGAAAAAGGCCGGGGACTTTCAGCCGACCTTTGGAATCGATTCGAGCTGTGTAATTGCCTCGAAGCACTGAGACTGATTCCGGAAGCGAGTAGGGACGATTCTGCGATTTGCCGTTGCTTTGAGCTTGGATCGGGTCGCTTGAGCCACTTCACTCCACTTCGCTCCACCGGCGCATAGTACGCTTGGAAATACGGGCTGTCAATACTTTTTATGGATTTTTTCGGCAGGCTCGAAGGGAGCGTTCGCCTTTCGGCTGTCTAAAATGGCGGCGGTCAAAATCCGCGTGAGCTGCACATCGCGCAATGGTCGCAGGGTTTGCCCGAGGGATCGACTGTGCACTGCTTTTCGTTCTCAAAAAATTCGACGAGTTCAGAGACGGCCGCTTCGTCAACGCCAAATCTTTCCTGACTTGGATGATTCGGGAGTTGCGGATGGCGGAGTTCGGATTGCGTACTTTCGGTTCGAGCTGAAGATGCGGAAGACGAACTATTCGCAAATGGAGCTAGCCAGGGTGATTGGACCACCTGCGGATAAAAAAATGTTCTGGCGTCTTCGTTCGGCGCGAATGCCTCGCCTCGGGTTTCGGGTTGCGAAATGATTGATGAACTGATCGATGGTTGTATCCGCGGAGGAGCCGACGATGAAATGAAGTTAACCATACGGGCGCGAGGACTTGATGAACGATCAGCGCCGTTTGCCTGATCCGGTGGCGACGCAAGCCCCGGCGACGATTCGCCCGCAAGTCGCCGGGCGACTCGTTCGGCTATCAACCTCGCCTGATCTTGATTGTTGCTCACTTCATGCAACGCAAACTTCAGTCTGCGAATTCATTTATTCCGGTCGGGACGCAAACTGAAGTTTGCGTTACAAGAGATCGATGCGATCGACGACGCCTACGATGGCCGAGTCGATGGCAGCGCCGGCTTTGCCGGTCGCGGTTGTCGAAGCGCTCCAGCCTTCCTGCACCACTAACACCGTGTCGCCAACGCCCGCGTCGACGGCATCGAGCGCGATGACCGTGTTGCCGGTCGCTTCGCCCTCGGGAGTAATGTGCTCGCAAAGCATCACGCGCGCGTTTTGGTAGCGTTGATTTTTTTGCGTAGCGACGATGTTGCCAACCACCTTTGCCAGGATCATTGTTGTGATCAACGTCCGTTCTCTTGGTCTTTGATCTTAGGTCTTTGTACTTTGGTGTGGCAGCTTAAAGCGACCGTCCAGATAGACACCAAAGTCCAAGACCTAAGACCAAAGACCTATTCACAGCATACGTGACTTTCCGAATCGACTATTCCAACAATCGTGCAATCGGTCGGAGTGTCCTCGCGTTCGAACGGAAAACTCGCTTCCTTTCCTCGACACCAGAAGACCAATTCACCCACGCCGGCGCCGGCCGCATCGATCGCGACAAGCGGTTTTCCCTGCGGCTCGAGCTTCTTATTAAGAGACTGGACGATCAGGAGCTTGCGGCCTTGCAGCGACTCGTTCTTCACAGTCGCGACCACCGTGCCGATAACGCGTGCCAGTTGCATCTATTGAGTTACATCCACGGTATCGATCACGCCGACAATCGCTGCATCGACCGGCGCGTCTTTCATTCCGGCGGCCAAACGGGCGCTCGATCCGGCGACCACCAACACGCGTTCGTGAAAACCGGCGCCGACGGTGTCGACGGCGACCACATAACCGGTTGTGTCGGTGCCGTCGATATTCATCGGCCGGACGATCAGCAATTTCTTGCCTTGCAGTCGCTCGTCTTTTTGGGTTGAGACGACTGTGCCGAGAATTCGAGCGATGATCATGCGCGTGATTGGGCGGTCACCGGCATCGCATCGTCGACGCTGCCGTGCGGACGCGGAATCACGTGTACGCTGACGAGTTCGCCCACGCGGCGCGCGGCTGCCGCGCCCGCGTCCGTTGCGGCTTTCACGGCAGCAACATCACCGCGAACGATCGCCGTCACAAAACCTGCGCCGATCTTCTCGTAGCCGACGAGCGTTACGTTCGCCGCTTTCACCATCGCGTCCGCGGCTTCGATCATCGCCACCAGGCCTTTGGTTTCCACCATTCCAAGTGCTTCTTGCATTCAGTTTCTCCTGTGAGAAGCTTTGATTAGTAAGTCGTAAATGATAAATCGTGAATAGAATAACACGCTGGGTTCTATTTACGATTCACGATTTGCTATTTTACGAATCGTGCAACCGCGCCGCCTGGCTGAGCAGCTCAACCAATTCCTCGCGCGTGAGCGAAACCTTCCCTGATCCATTCGCCGAAGAAGACAAGTACGAACGCTGCGCCGGACGATCGCCGGTTGGACACGCGAGATTCGTCTCATGCAAATAACCGCAAGCCTGGCAGCGCGCTTCCTGATTCAAGTACCCGGCCGACTCGCGGACATTGATCAGTTTTTCGATCGCGTCTGCTGAAAGATTTCGCGACCCACCCAGAACGCGCGAGAGAATCGCAATCTTCGCAGTGTGCTCCAAGGTTTCCAGTCGATCCCACGCCTGCCAAAGATCGGAACCATACGCAACCGCACCGTGGTTCGCCATCAACAAAGCGTTGTGATGCTTGACCAGCGGCCGCATGGCGTCGCTCAGTTCTTCGGTCGACGGCGTTCCGTATTCTGCCAGCGGCACACAGCCGAGCGTCAAAATCACTTCAGAAAGAATCGGCTGATCGATTGGCAGACCTGCGACTGCGAATGCAGTTCCATGTGGCGGATGCGCGTGGCAGACGGCTTTGACATCCGGCCGTTCGCGATAAATCAAAAGATGCATCGCGAGTTCGCTGGACGCTCGCCGATCATTGAGAGATCGGCCTTCAAGGTCTGTAACCGCCAGCAGATCTTCCGACATCCGTCCTTTGCAAGTCATCGTTGGCGTCGCGAGCACGCGCCCGTCATCAAGTCGCACACTGACGTTGCCGTCTGACGAGACGACATAGCTGCGCTCGTACATCAAGTTGCAGATGCTTATGAGATCGCGGCGTACGGTTTGTTCGTCCATCTGGAAGTTTAGGCAGGCCGGTCTTCGACTTGCGTTTCGGCGATCAGATTCGTTTTTGCGTTAGTAGGATTGTGCAGCCGCGGTTTGGGCGGCTGCGCCAAAAAATATGAAAGCGATTGCAACGACGTAGTCAAATCGACCGTTTTGACTTTGACACCAAGTCGCGCCTTCAACGGAGCCGGCGCAAAATTAAGAATCGCTTTGACGCCGGCGGCCATGATTTGATTCAGCACGCGTTGCGCGGCGCGCGCCGGCACCGCGATGACCGCTACGTCGATCGATTGATCGCGGACAACTTTCGCAATTCGATTCACGTCAAAAATCTCAACCCCGCTGCGCGTGCGTTCGCCAATCTTCGAAGTGTCGTTATCAAACAACGCGACTACGGTAAAACTCGATTTTTCAAGCCCGTTGTAATTCGCCAGCGCGCGGCCAAGACGTCCCGCGCCGACGATGCCGACGCGATGCGGTTTATCGAGGCCGAGAATTTTCGTTAGGTGCGCGCGCAAGTCGTCGATGTAATAACCGGTGCCGCGCACGCCGAACTCGCCAAAGTAACCGAGGTCCTTTCTAATCTGCGCGGAATTTAAATTGAATTGCTCGGCCAGCTCCTGCGACGAGACGGTCTTGATTCCGGCAGCCGCAAGTTCGTTCAAGCATCGCAGATAGACACTTAAACGATTTGTGGTTAACTCGGAAATCTTTTCTCTCTTCATGGCGAACTCGAAAAGTATAACGCTGATGAGACCAACGCGAAAGCGATCCGTTTGCGATTGAAAAGAGATTTACGCGATAATCCGCGGCGTTCTGGGTACGCACGCCTCCGGCGTGCAGTCGCATGGCACACGATTCGAAAGCGAACCTCTTGCACGAAGTTGCACACCGGAGGCGTGCGTACCCAGGCAATGCAAAATGATCGCGCATCTTTCAGGAACATTACTTTCGAAGCAACCGACGTCGGCGATTATCGACGTCGGCGGCGTCGGCTACGAAGTCGCGATTCCGGTTTCTACGTTTTATGAACTCGGCGATAACGGCTCGCCCGTCCAACTGCGCGTGTACACGCACGTGAGCCAGGATGCGATTCGTCTCTACGGCTTCAAGACGACCCGCGAGCGCGAACTCTTCTTGCAATTGATATCTGTCAACGGCGTCGGTCCGGGATTGGCAATCAAGTTGTTGTCCGGCATGAACGCCGACGAGATGATTGCGGCGATTAGGACAAATAATCTCGTGCGCCTGGTCTCGATTCCGGGTGTGGGCAGAAAAACAGCGGAACGGCTGGTCGTCGATCTGCGCGACAAGATAGCGGTGCTTTCATCGCCGGCGCTGGAAGAAGAGTTTGCAGCGAAGAGTGCTGCGGCCGGATCGTCTTTATCGCCGGATGCAATGCGCGACGATGCGATGTCTGCATTAACGAATCTCGGTTATCAAAGAGTCGCGGCCGAGAAGGCAGTCAAGAATGCCATCGACGAAGGTGGCGAGTTGTCAGTCGAGGTGATCCTGCGACGCAGTCTGCGATCGCTGGCGAAGACATAGCTGGAGGCGCGGACGCCCTCGTCCGCACTGCTTATGGCAGGCGAATGCGTTCGCGCTTCGCGCTCAATGGGGGCGGGACGCCCGCGCTCCCAGCACAGTTGACCGAATCTCTGCCGACATTCACAATCGAGTTTCAAAATGCCGAAAGCAACCAGAGCCGCTGAAGCCCTACAAGCCACGCCCACGGACGAAGATCGCAAATACGATCTTTCGCTGCGTCCGAACAAGCTAAGTGAATACATTGGTCAGCGCAAGGCGAAGGAAAATCTGCGCGTGTATATCGCCGCCGCGCGCAAACGCCGCGAAGCTTTGGATCATGTGCTGCTGACTGGACCACCGGGACTGGGCAAGACGACCCTCGCGCACATCATCGCCAACGAAATGGGCGCGCAACTGAAATCAACGTCGGGTCCTGCGATCGAAAAAACCGGCGACGTCGCCGCGCTGCTGACTAACTTGCAGGAAGGCGACGTCCTGTTCATCGACGAGATTCACCGTCTGCTGCCGGCGCTGGAAGAGAAATTGTATCCGGCGATGGAAGATTTCAGTCTCGATCTTCTGATCGGCCAAGGTCCGGGCGCTCGTTCAATCAAGCTGGACCTGCCGAAGTTCACCCTGGTTGGAGCGACCACGCGGGCCGGTTTAATTACGGCGCCATTGCGTGGCCGGTTTGGAATTAATTTTCATTTGGATTTTTATCCGCATGAAGACCTGGAAACGATCTGCAAACGATCGGCGGATATTTTGACCGTGGAAATTGATGACGGTGGCAGCCATGAGATCGCGCGCCGCTCGCGCGGCACGCCACGTATCGTCAATCGACTGTTGCGTCGCGTGCGCGACTATGCGGACGTCGATTACGACGGCCGCATCACGCACGAAGTCGCGAATGATGCGCTGAATCGCATGGAGGTTGACACGTATGGCCTCGATGAAATGGACCGGAAACTGTTGTTGACGATCATCGAAAAGTTTGAAGGCGGCCCCGTCGGGGTGGGCACTTTGTCGGCGGCAATTCATGAAGAGAAGGACTCGATTGAAGAGATCATCGAGCCGTATTTAATTCAAATTGGATTTTTGAATCGAACGCCACGCGGCCGCATGGCCACCCAACTTGCCTATCAACACTTCGCGATGAATGAAGCGGCCCGATCGCCGGGATTGTTTGATTCGCCGTAACTGTACTTGTGCTTTGTGCTTTGTCCTTCGTGGGCGGTCTGCAGCAGCGACGGTAAAGCTCAAAGTACAAGGCTCAAATAACCTAGCTCATGCCATCACGCATCTCTCGTCACTCCTTCGGGGTAAAGAATCGTTCGCCGTGGCGGCGCATGATCTCTCACGCCGTCCATCAATTTCACGAAAACGATTTATTCACTTCCGCGGCGGCGATGAGCTACTTTGGTTTGATGACGCTCTTCCCGGCTCTGCTTTTGTTGCTGGCATTGAGCGATCGCATGGCCACTGGCAGCCAGATGATTCAGCACATCGTCGAAGTCTATCCCGGCTCGGGAAAATTTCTGCATGAAACGATCCGCTCGTTGGCCAACGTCAGCGGCGGCATCATCGCCACCTGCGCGGTGATCGTTCTTTGGGCTGGTTCATGGGTCTTTGCGGTTGTCGAGCGCGCGCTCAATCGCGTGTGGGGCACGACCCATCGCACGTTCGTGCACGGACGCCTGCTCACGCTCGCGATGATCGGCGTAGTTGGATTGTTATTGATAGCGTCAGTGTTCGGCACTTCAGTTCTGGTTTATTTGCAGGAGATTGCCGATCGCATGTCTCCTCGGCGACTCGAACATTATCGCCTGCTCGCGACGGCAGGCAGTTTGTTCTGGCAAATCGTTTTCGCGCTGGTAAGCTTGCTCGTCACTTTTGCGCTCTTCCTGATTGTCTATCGCTTCATGCCGAATGCTTACGTGAGCGTGCGTGATTGTGTGCCGGGGGCGCTGATCGGCAGCCTTTTGTGGGAAGCCGCGAAATATGTTTTTGCGTGGAGCTTGAATTACTTTAATTACGAACAGGTTTACGGTTCCGTGGGCGCTGTGGTTGCGGTGCTCACATGGGGTTACGTTTCCAGCCTGGTGTTGCTTTTCGGGGCGCAACTCACCGGAGTCTTCCATCGTGAGCAGATGGAGCATCCGGTTTCCGCGCCGGCCGTGAACATTCCCTCAGCGTCCTATTCTTAAACTCGGCTTTGTGAACATTTCAGCCTTCGATTATCAGCTTCCCGATAATTTAATAGCGCAAGAGCCGCTCGCAGAACGCGACGCGTCGCGAATGTTAATCGTCGATCGTGCTACACAGAGTTGGCGCGATTCCCACTTCAATGAATTACCACAGCAACTCAGCGCCGGAGATCTGCTGGTGCTCAACAATACGCGCGTCTTTGCAGCGCGTCTCCGCGGCAAGCGCGTTCCCTTTGGCGGATCTATCGAGCTGTTGCTGGCTCGCGAGCTGGAGCCGAATGTTTGGGAAGCGCTGGCGCGACCCGCTCGGCGGTTGCGTATCGGTGACAGAATTGATTTTGCCAACGGCGCGTTGCACGGTTATGTCGCGGACTCATTTGATAACGGGCTTCGAGTTATTAAGTTTGAAACGAATGAGAGTCTCGACGACCTAATAGATAGAATCGGCGAGCCGCCATTGCCGCCTTACATTAGCCGAGTCACACAACCCACCGACGACGATCGAAATCGATATCAAACAGTATACGCAACAGAACGCGGCGCTATTGCCGCGCCCACTGCCGGTCTACACTTCACGGCGCAAACGTTCGCTACCCTGAAAGCGCGCGGAATCGAAATAGCAGAAATTACCTTGCATGTGGGATACGGAACCTTTGAGCCGGTCAGGGTCGCTGAGGTAAGCAAACACAAAGTAGCCGCCGAAAGATTCTCGATCAGCGAAGAGACAGCCGGCAGAATCAACGACGCACGAGCACACGGCAAACGGATCATCGGAGTGGGAACCACAACCGCCCGCGCTCTGGAATCAGCAGCGGGAAAGACTGGGGTCAAAGCGCAATCGGGTCTCGCATCGCTGACTATTCTTCCCGGTTATGAATTCCGAATCATTAACGGTCTACTGACGAACTTTCATCTGCCGAAATCTTCTCTCCTAATGCTGGTTTCGGCATTCGCTGGGCGCGAACTGGTGCTGAGAGCGTATCAACACGCGGTCGCGCAACACTATCGTTTCTACAGCTATGGCGACTGTATGTTGTTGCTTTGAAACTGCGACTTGTAAAGTGGCTTGGGGAACACGCTATAATCACGGCACCCTTGCGACTGTTTCGGGACCACTTAGATTAGAATGGCTGTACTTAAGAAATTTCGTCCGCGTTGGTGGGGCAATCGACAGAACGAGTCTGCCGATGTCCACGCCAACATCGCCTTGGTGCCGCCCATAAATGCTCGCTACGACGTGCGGCCGCTCACCGTCTCGCAAATTGACGAATGTTGGAGGTTGGATCAGCGGTGCTTTCTGGATGGCGAAGCCTACAGCCGTGATACGTTCGAATACTTACTGACTGCGTCGGAGTCCGTTGCTTATCGAGTGGTAATGCAGAACGGGGCCATGGCCGGTTTCGTGATCGGGTTGCTAGAACCGGATCACACGGGACACATCACCACCATTGGCATCGCGCCCGAACATCGCCGGCGGCGTCTCGCCAGTTGTTTGATGGAGACAATTGAAGCTGGTTTTCAACGGCGCGATGTGCGCATCGTCCGTCTGGAAGTCAGAGCAACCAATCTCTCAGCCCAGAAGCTTTACGCAAGCCTGGATTACGCCGTGACCCAACGGCTGCCGAAATATTATTCCAACGGCGGTGACGGTTTGCTGATGGTGAAATCGCTGTAGTAACTAAGATTTTCTAAGTTCGGTTAGCACCTGCTTCGCGACAGCTTTCAAAGTATCGAACACGCCGGCACCGGTCGAAGCCACAGCTTCTACAACGGGTTCGGCTTTGCGTCGCAGTTCCGAAGTCAATTCACCCGAGGGGATTACGTTCGGCAAATCGCGCTTATTAAGCTGCAGGACATAGGGAAGTTTCATCAGCTCATATCCATACGCGCGGAGGTTCTCTTCGAGGTTGTATAACGATTCAATATTAGCATCCATGCGTTCCTCCTGCGAATCCGCCACGAACACCACCCCATCGACACCTTTTAGGATCAGTTTGCGCGAAGCCTCGTAGAAGACTTGTCCGGGGACGGTATAGAGGTGGAAGCGCGTCTTAAATCCCCGGACAGTTCCTAATTCCAAAGGCATAAAGTCGAA
Organism: Pyrinomonadaceae bacterium; assembly: GCA_035639235.1. GTDB lineage: Bacteria > Acidobacteriota > Blastocatellia > Pyrinomonadales > Pyrinomonadaceae > UBA11740. The sequence goes on from DASQYL010000021.1 coordinate 13,445, forward strand.
GAACAGAGTCCGGTCAGCTTCGGTCGCAAGACTGATTAGCTTTCCCTTCGCTTGCGGAGCTGTCGAGTCGTAGATGTACTGAAGATTGGTCGTCTTACCGCACAAACCGGGACCGTAGTAGACAATCTTGCAATTGATCTCTCGCGATGCGTAATTAATGAATGTCATAGCTCGGAAGGCTCTAAGCAGGAGAAAACAGACTGTCTATTTCTTCGTCGGTTATTCCCGTAAAGGGTAGTGCACCGTTGATTGCCGCCGCCGATTCCGCCTCGATCTCGGAAAAAGTCTTGGCGATTTCGTGTGAAATTTGTTTCGATCTTAGCTTCACGAGACCCAGGCTCGAACGATCATCGAAAACGACGAGCAGCAGCACCCGTCCGATTACAGATATATGTATGCTTTCCTTTTCTCCCTCATGAGAGAGCGTTGGAAATTCGTTTTCGCCGATCAATTTGGCCATGCCACCGGTCGCGGCAACATTTCCCGCAGCCAAGGATGCGAGACTGGTAGTATCCAGTTCTCCCAACTCACCATGGACGGCTATCTGCTGCCCGTCTTTGTCTACCAAAACAACCAGTCGAGCCGATGAGTCAAGGCGCAGCCGAGCCAACATCGCTTTGATGTGGTGGTAGCGCGATTCTCGAAGTACGATCGAACTATTAGCCATGTCCGGCGGTTATGGGCGAAGAAATTGTGGAGGCAGGGACAATCGATGAACGCGCATCAGCCCTGATTGCGCGAAATTAACGGCTCCTAAGCTCAGTTAAGACTGAACATCAAAGCCACGAGTCACAATAACACGCAGCCAACTATGCTTCAAGTGTTTTTCTCTTGCCGCCGTTGTTAGAAAATGTTGGTCACCTTAGACCGCCGCACCTGCAAACCCCAATATTTCGTTGAATTAGCGCACGACGTGTGTTAAGCTCTCCTGCTCGTTTTTGGTTGGTTTTTTAGAAAGTCATCGCACTAGCGAGGCAATTTGCGCATGAGAACTCCATTGGCTAAGACGGTAAAGAAAGTCTCTTCGCCATCGTCTGCGCGGCGATCCCTCAAGTCCACCTCTAAAAAAAAATCAACGCGCTTAAAACCGGCGACTAAGCGGCCGGCCGCCGGTAAAGCTCGAGCCCGGAAGGCCTCGAATACAAAAACTGTCAAAGCCAAACAGAAACCCGCGGTTGCGCGCGCGACTAAGAATGTTAAGCCCACGACGGTCGCAAAAAGCAAAAAGGTAAACAAGCCGGCCCGTCGTGTGCCAGGCGCAAAGACCAAAGCTTCGAAAGGCAGAACTAGTCTCCGGCCGGCGTCAGTACTCACGCGCCCTGTTGTCGTTCAACCTCCGCCGCAACCGACAAGAGACGAGGCCGCCGCACTTAAAGCTTTCGAATCAGCCCATCGCGAATTCTCGCGAGGTCATTTTGCCGAAGCTCGTAACCGATTTCGCTCACTGGTTGAAAAGTACCCATCAGTATCGGAGGTTACGGCACGCGCACGGACTTACCTTGCGGTTTCGGAAGCACGTCTGCGCACGGAGATGGCTCTGCCGCGTGACGCCGATTCGCTCTACGATCGTGGCGTAATCGAATTGAATCGCGGAGATTACGTGGCCGCGCAGGAATTATTTGAGCGCGCTCTGCGACGCGAACCCGAAGCCGCGCACATTCATTATGGACTGGCCGCGACGAGGGCCCGTCTGGGTGCGATCGACACGGCCCTGAAATCACTTGAACGGGCGCTCGACCTGCAACCGAGCCTGCGAATCAGAGCGCAGCGCGATCAAGATCTTAACTCCCTGCGCAGCGACCCGGAGTTTGAGCAGCTCGTCTTTGCGAGTCGAGAATAGGCTCAATCCAATTCCAAACTAACTCCCTTTCAAGTATTATCTTCTCGACGTACCCGCGCATTTCCGGAGACAACTGTTTGCAGAATCTCAGCACCAACGCCAACCTGAAGGTGGTCTCGATTGGTGGTGGCACTGGCTTGTCGACTCTGTTGGCCGGCCTGAAGCGTTTCGTCGGCGCGCCAATCGACAAACTCAGCATTGAGTCGCTATCGGCAATCGTGACGGTGTCAGATGACGGCGGCAGCTCAGGCAGATTGCGTGAGGAACTGCAGATGCTTCCTCCGGGCGATATTCGCAATTGCATGATCGCACTGTCAGAGGATTCCACCCTGCTCGCGCGTTTGTTCCGATATCGATTTCGCGGTTCTGGCGATCTGGGCGGCCACAGCTTTGGAAATTTATTTTTGGCGGCGCTCACGGACGTCACCGGCGATTTTGTTGAAGCGGTGCGGCTCTCTTCCGAGGTATTAGCCAGCAAAGGGCACATCTTTCCGGCCACGATCAGCGATGTTCGTTTGGTCGCCGAACTCGAGGATGGCCGCGAGGTTCACGGCGAGACACAGATAACCGCAGCGCGTGCGCACATTCGGCGTTTGCGATTAGTGCCGGAGGAATGCCTGCCCTTGCCGGAAGCACTAAACGCGGTTAGGGCTGCTGACGTGATCACCGTAGGCCCTGGATCGCTTTATACAAGCATCCTCCCGAATCTTCTCGTCGCTCGCGTGGCCGACGCGATTGGCCAATCTGCTGCGACCAAGATCTTTGTCGCAAATCTCATGACCCAACCCGGCGAAACAGATGGATTCGGTTTTCGCGAACATCTGGCCACGGTCCGAAGTTATGCGCCACAAATTCACTTTGATTACACGATCGTTAACAACCGCGCGATAAGTTCCGACCAGGCGCGGATCTACGCGGCGGACGGCGCGGTGCAAGTGATGCTCGAAAGAAATTCTGACGCTCAAGCCTGCGACTCCGGCATCGAGGTCATCTGCGCTGACTTGCTCGACGATGGCGAGATGGTGCGTCACAATTCCGATCGCCTGGCGCGCGCCGTTATGGAATGCGCGGCTACATCACATGCCGAAAGACTCACTGCCGCAGAGCTAGTTGTAAACTAGAGTTCCAATGTCAACGGCCAAAATCAGCATTCCGACCAAGCCGCTCGATGTGTTAATCCTCGCGGCCGGTTTAGGTACCCGAATGAAATCAACGGTCGCGAAGGTTCTTCACAAGCTTGACGGGCGACCGCTGGTTGCACACGTGTGTCGCACAGCTGCGAAGCTTGACGCGCGGACAATTTATGTGGTGGTCGGTCATCAGGCTGAAACAGTACAAGCTGTGGTTGAAACCGCTCTGCCAAATCTCCAAGCTGGCTTCGTCAATCAGGTTGAGCAAAGAGGCACGGGAGACGCCGTACTCGCTGCAGAGAAAGCATTTATTAGCGGCGACTCGACAGTTCTAATCCTGTCTGGCGATGTTCCACTGGTGAAGATTGACACTCTGCGTGATTTAATCGCGACGCACGAAATGCACAACGCGGCGTGCACTATTCTCACCGTGCGGATGGAAAATCCGACTGGCTATGGCCGCATCGTGCGCGACGATGGCGGTCAATTTCGAAAAATACTCGAGCAACGCGACGCGAATGAAGAAGAGCGGCAAATTCGCGAAGTAAATTCAGGTATCTATTGTTTCGACAGCCTTAAATTGTTTGCTGCGCTCAAGCAGGTCCGTTCTACAAACGATCAGGGCGAATACTACCTGACCGACGTGCCGAGCATATTGAAAGACAAGGGCGATTGCGTCAGACTTTTTCTCCACAGCGATGTTCGTGAAGTCTCAGGCATAAACACTCGCGCAGAATTAGCGGAATTCGAGAATCTGCTGCGGCGCCGCACCGTGCGACGGTTGATGATCGACGCTGGCGTGACGTTCATCGACCCGTCGCACGCATACATCAGTAGCGACGCGCAAATTGGCCGCGACTGCATTATCCATCCGGGCGTCCACGTCGCGGGATCGTCGGTCATCGGCGAAGCGTGCGAGCTACACCCCGGATCCCATATCGTCAATTCACGCCTCGGCAATCGCGTAACCGTAAAAGATCATTGCCTCATTGTCGATTCCGACATTGCCGACGATTGTTCGATCGGGCCTTTTGCACACTTGCGCATGGGAACCCGCATGCATGACAGCGCCGTCGTCGGCAACTTCGTCGAGGTGAAGAAATCGACGATTGGTCGCGGCACCAAGTCGATGCATCTAACCTATCTTGGCGACGCGACGATTGGTGAGCATACGAACATCGGCGCCGGCACTGTCACGTGCAATTATGACGGCAAGCATAAACACCCAACGACAATCGGGGACAACGTGCGCATCGGCTCAGACACGATGTTGGTTGCGCCCGTGAGCGTCGGCGACAGCGCTGTCACCGCGGCTGGTTCTGTTGTGATCGAAGATGTGCCGCCGAAAGCACTGGTGGCGGGCGTACCCGCCAAACTAAAAAAGAAATTTACAGAAGATAAATCCTGAGTTCTTTCTGCTTACTAACATGTGCGGAATTGTTGGGTACGTTGGAAATAAACAAGTCGTACCGTTGATTATCGACGGGTTGCGGAAGCTTGAATATCGCGGGTACGACTCGGCGGGCATTGCCGTCGTCGATGAGAATCACGATCTAAAGATTCAGCGCGCCGAAGGCAAGCTGCGCAATCTCGAAGACGTCCTGCGTCAAAAACCTCTCGACGGCACCTACGGCATCGGCCACACCCGTTGGGCCACACACGGACGGCCGACCGAAGAGAATGCGCATCCGCATCGAGATTGCACTGGACGCGTCGTGGTGGTCCACAACGGGATTATCGAGAATTATTTGGATCTAAAAGATGATCTGCGTAAGAAGGATCATCACTTCCTCACTGAGACCGACACCGAGGTCGTCGCCCACCTAATCGAAGAGCGTTTGAAGCAAGGCGACACTTTCGAAGTTGCGGTGCGCAACACGGTACAGCAACTCCGCGGCATCTTCGCTTTGTCGATCATTTATGCAGACGAGCCGGACACGATCATCTCCGCGCGCCTGGGCCCGCCGGTAGTCATCGGCATCGGCGATGGCGAATTCTTCGTGGCTTCCGATGTGCCCGCAATTCTTGAACACACACGCGATGTGTTCTTCCTCGGCGATGGCGAAATTTCAGTCATGACGAAAGGCGGCGTGCGAGTCACAGATTTCACCGGCAATCCCTTGATGCCGCATCGCCAGCGGATTACCTGGGATCCGATCCAGGCGGAAAAGGGCGGCTTCAAACATTTCATGCTGAAGGAAATTTACGAGCAGCCGCGCGCCGTCCGCGAAACTGTCGAAGGCCGCATCTCGCTCGACACCGGCCGCGTATTTCTCGACAACATGAAAAACCTCACCGAGGCGGACTTTCGCCGCTACACCTCGATCAAGATTGCGGCTTGCGGGACATCCTGGCACGCTGGAATCGCCGGCAAGTATATGATCGAGCAACTCGCGCGCGTGAACGTCGACGTTGATTACGCATCCGAGTTTCGGTATCGACATCCCGTCATCGATAAGAACACGCTGCTGCTCGTGATTTCGCAGTCAGGTGAAACAGCCGACACGATAGCTGCTTTGCGCGAAGTCAAAGAGCGCGACGGCGACGTGCTGGCGATTTGTAACGTGCAAGGCTCGATGATTACGCGCGAAGCCGACGGCACGATTCTGACGCACGCCGGCCCCGAGATTGGCGTCGCTTCAACCAAGGCTTTTACCGCGCAGATGATTGCGCTTTATCTGTTCGGATTGTATCTGGGCCAACTGCGCGGCACGCTCACCGACGATGAAAGCCGCCGTCAGGCGCAGCAGCTTGCTGAATTGCCGGTCAAGATGGAGCACCTGCTAAACGACGCTGACGCGATCGAAGATCTCTCGAAAGAGTTTTTCCGCTCGACGGACTTTCTCTATCTCGGCCGCGGCATCAACTTTCCCATCGCGCTCGAAGGAGCGCTGAAGCTGAAAGAGCTTTCCTACATTCACGCGGAAGGTTATCCGGCCGGCGAGATGAAACACGGGCCGAACGCTCTGATCGACGAGCGGCTGCCGGTTATGTTCATCAACACCCGCGAAGCCGGCAATCGCGCTTCCGAGCTACGTTACGAGAAGACGCACTCGAACATTGTGGAAGTGAAAGCGCGCGAAGGCATCGTCATCTCAGTTTTAACGGAAGGCGATTCGATGTCGTCGGTCGTTTCCGATCGCGTGATCGAGATTCCCCCCTCGAGCGAGCTGCTATCGCCGATCCTTTCGATCATTCCTCTGCAGCTGCTCGCGTATCACATTGCCGTGCGGCGCGGCTGCGATGTCGATCAACCGCGTAATCTCGCAAAGTCTGTGACTGTTGAATGAATCGTGAATGAGATCCTCGGCGCAGCTTAATCGTTCAATCCCCTGCCGGTGAGAATTCGCGGAATAGATTTTTCGATCCGTGACTCTCGCGTTTTCGGTTGCTTCGGTGCAGAAAAATAAAGCAAGTATCCTCTCTGCCGGCCAGGCGTCAACGCTTTGAAGGCACTCTTCAAAGCAGGCATCGCTTTCAATTTCTTTTGAAATTCTTTCGGACTCTTGAACTCAGAAGTCTTTTTGTAACTTACCTTGACGCCGGCTGTTTCGATTTCAATCGCTTCGGCGATGTAGCCTTTCAAGATTTTTCTCAGCTTCTCAATCTGTCGCACGTCGGTGAAACGCATCTGGCGGCTCGACTGCACGTTCGCTGTCTGCTGAATCAGAAGACGATTGGGATCCTTCAATAGCGCGCCTTTGAAAAACAGCATCGCACAATATTCCTTGAACCCATGAATCAGCACTATGTTTTTCTTCTCGAGCGTGTAACAGGGGCATCCCCATTTCAATTCTTCCGTCAGTCCACATCCGAGAACGATCTCGCGTAACTTCTGATATTCATCACGCCATGTTTTGGCTTTACGAAAAAAGAAATCAACTTTTGGATTCGCTCCGCTCATCAACCGTCACCCCTGATCGTCTTTCTAGAATTTTGTCGTGCGCCAACGCAAGGACCGCGACTCGCAAGCGCGAACAACTAGCTCACAAGAGTTCACGATGCGTGCGGCCCCAGCCTGGGAGTTTCTTCGCCTGCTGTAACCATGCCTTCACCTGCTGCTTGTGCTCGTCAAGTTCTTCATCGGTATGGAAGTCGATCGCGTTTCGTGTCTTGCCCTCGGGAGGCTTCGGCTTCAAACCGCTGGCGCCGAAGAAGAGCAGCTTGACATGTGCCTTGAAAGAATTGATGGCGGCAATCCAACCCTGCCTACGCAATCCGTAGAACGGCACGTTCCACTTCACGGCGCACACGGCATCGGGCATGGCCTTGATAATCAATCTGTCGATGCGGCGCGCGATTGGCTGCAGCTCCGGCTTCACGCGATCGAGCCAAAGCTCTACATCACGGCGGCCATCAACTTTTGTCGCGCGCTTGGTTTTGCGCGCAGACTTTTTCGCTCCAGTCTTTTTCTGTGCAACTTTCACGATCTTTTCACGCCCCACGCCTTAAACTGTAATCCAGAAAAGCATCGTGCGAAATCACCGAGGCCCGACGGCGGTTCCCGGGATCGGTGGCGTGGTAGTGTGCCAGAAAGAATTATTGATGCCGCCGCCGTCCCAGTATTTCAAAAGATTGCCGCCGGTCTTAGGATCTGCGTCGGTAGAAACAACCCACCAGATGTTCGCGCCCGAGATTCCCAGTGCCAGGGCCAGGTTCGGCGATGACACTAGTCGGACCTTATTGTTCTGCGTTCCGTCCAGAAATCCCGCCGCGCCATCGTTATTCAGAAACACAACGAAGTTGTAAATCTGAACAAAAATCTGCGTCGCCCGAGCTGCATCGCCATTGGGAACAACCTGCCAGGTCTTTCCCTCGTCATGGGTTGATTCGATGATGTTTCCGCTGCCTTTCACCACCTTATTGGTGAGAATGTAGATGGGGAAGTCTCCCAGCGCCGCCACGAAGCTCGCCGCGCCCAGCTTGGTTATTTGACGATGCCCGCCCGCAGTATCGGCTAAATGCACCGACCCATCCGGCGCCAGAAAAACGCAACGGCCCTTGGATCGCCCCACGACCTGAATCGCTCCCAGCTTCGCATCCAGCGATACCCACTTAGACTGCTTCGAGGGAAATCCCTGATAGTACTTGATGACATTTCCGCTCGGCCCCCACTCGGTGCTCACAATCCAAATGGTTCCCTCGACATCGCACGTCACTGATAATGCGAAATCCTTGGGGGAAAGGACCATCTGATTGCCATCACTATCGAGCCAAATCGCCTGGTTGTCCTGAGTGACTGCAAAAGTTGTCTGTGCCATCATTCGCTCCTCTTAAGTCTTCTTCTGTCGGCCGTGCCCCAATATTATCGGTTACCTTTGGCGGGAAGTGTGTGATGCAGAGCACGGCAGTTTTTGGATGAACTATCGGCGCGCCTCTCACGTGCTTTTCACTTCGCATCACTTGTTTCGGCGTTTCATTTCTCTAATCAAGTTGAAGGCGGTTTCGGTCGTTGTCCTTCCAGCCGCAACGCTTGAAGCGCACACAGCCAGGCAACGGTAATCGCCGCCGCTCTTACCCAATTCAGTTGAACCCAAAGCCGTGCCATGCGCGTCAATTCCTGTGGCGACATCGATGCGTTCGCAGGTCCCAAGAGTCGATCGATTGTCGGCACGAACCAAAGAAGGGTGCCTGCCAGCGTTAACACGAAGGTTATCGTCGCCCATCGCAGCCATCGCCTTTGCGGAACCGCCAGATTCCAACCGGCAATCATGGTGGCTAAGGCGATGAGCATTAGCAGCGGAGTGACCACCCCGAAGAAGCGGACGGCATGCACGCGGTCGGGACTCGACGACCATCGCAAAAGAGACGCGGGAAGATCCGCCGACCAGACGGGCACGACCACGACGGTTTCATAAATCCCTCCGCCCAACTCGAGCCCGCCGACAAAGACGAGCGCGAAGAGCAACACTTGTCCGAGACGATTCTTCACATTCCCGACACGAGGTTGTACGCAGTAAAAGTTAGTTTGAGTTTCATACTCATTTTGAAAAGTAGTCGCCGAACGAAACCCGCGTAACGTCTGATTTCGGCGGCCGCGCAGCAACGCCAACTTTAGTCTAAAGAAACTTCATGCGAATCGCGCTCCCGCGGCTCGCGTCAACGATTTGTTGGGCGGCTCACGAGGCCCACGCCGCCCTCCAACGCATGGGCCACCAGCGCCCGACGTTACGTCGGTATTCGACGTACCGTTCGCCAAATCGGCGGAGGTGTCTCGGCTCCTCCCAAAACACGATGAAAAGGTGAAACGCTAGCGCTGCCGCCAAACTGTACGCTAACAGCACCGGCGAATCGAACCAGCCGCAGAGAGCCAGAAACACCATTAACTCTCCTGTGTTCATTGGATTCCTGATAATCCCGTATGGTCCTTGGCGCACCAGCTTGATCGGAGCGAACGCGGGTGACGGTGTACCTTTGCCCACGGATTGGAATAGAACGATGCACCATAGCTGCAACGCCACGCCAACGACGCCGATTAGCGCCGAGCCCGCGCGCATACCGAACACAGAATGACGTGTATATCCAAAGGATGATTCGAGTGACAGAAGAATCCATGGTAATAGGACGACAGTAAGCCCGTAATAGACGAGGTTCAGAAAGACATTTCTAAACGTTAGGTTCATCCCGTATGTCGCCCAAGGGTTGAGTTGACCGAACCATAGCGTCACCAAGCAGCTTTGCCGGACCAATGATCATGCGAAACACGCTTCCCGTGGCTCCGGTCCAACGATTTGTTGGGCAGAACTCATTTAGGAGCGTCAAAGTGAAAAGGAATGATCCGATTCACAATTTGTTTTCCGCCGGCGCAAACCGCCGGTTGAAAACGCCATTTACAAGCTGCGTGAGCGGCCGCCGATTGTAACAACGCGTTGCCATTGATAGCATGCGCCCAAGTAACCGCACCAGATTCATCGACAATGACCAACACATCGACATTGCCCGACGCATGAGCGGCCGCAGCGATGACCGGATAACAAGGTTTGTAAGCAGTGGTCACCTTTGGCACGTTGGAGGCGTTGTAGCATTCAGACGCGTCGACTAGTCGTCGAGTTTCGTTGGTTGTCTTGGGCTTCGGTAAATTATTCGGACACGCCGCAGATTTTATTTTCGGACCGCAATCGTCGTCCGCCATTGTGATCGATTTCAGACTGTCCCAATCGGTGGGCGCAATGATTACATTTTTGAGCGAGTCGTCAGCCTGTGCTTCGGATGGTCGCGACAATAGCGCCAACGCCGCCGGCAAAGCGAGTACAAGCGTAAGAATAATGATTTTGTTCCGCATAAACGGCGCAGTTGACGCGGCAGCGCGAATTGAATCAACCTTCGCCGGACGAATCAAGTTACGAAACACGCTACCGCCGTTCGCGTCCAACGATTTGTTCGACGGCGTTTGGGTTAATGAACGAATTCCCGTTCGTACCGTACCCAAAGCGGCTGCGAAGTTCGTCATCCTTGCTTTTTCAATCCCGCAAAGTTCCCGCGAACCCTGAGCGGTTGGTAGGGCCATGCAGCAGTTTTTCCTGAGACAGCATTCTGGCAGATAGCGACTTCCAGTTGGAAGCTCCCTTCGAGTTCATCCGAGCCCGTGCGCGCCGTGGTGTGAAGATAGCCAACGGTCGGATCTGCAGGTCGACAGTTGAATTTCAACGGTCTGCCCCCGAGCTTTACCGGAAATGCAACGTGTGTCCCTTGAGCGAGCCGTCCTTCGCCCTCGG
>DASQYL010000022.1:0-5760 GCA_035639235.1 Pyrinomonadaceae bacterium
CCAGAACGATAATTCCCATTGTCACCGATGCACTACTCATTTCCATAATCGCTTCAAGACTCACCGTTTCATTGCTTGCCACCTTGACTTCAATCATTTGAAGCTTCTTGAAACCTGGGGATTCAATCGTGATCTTGTAAGTGCCGGCTGCCAATCCGGCGACCAGGAATTTTCCCTCGGCATCCGATTCCGTTTTGATGGGATTGAAAATTCCTTCCCGTGTGACGGTGATCTCGGCCTTCGCAATCAGAGCCCCGTTCAGATCGAAGACTTTGCCGGTCAACGCGCTCGCACCAGTTGGATTCTGAGTCGACTCTCGCGTGATTGTCACCTGTCGCCGGCAGGATGACTTGTCCTGCTTCTGTGCAAAAACACTGGTCGTCAACGTCACTAACGCGGCGAAGGCCGTCGCAGTTATTCTCGCCACTCGCTTGCGGATCGCACTCAAACCGACCGGACAATCCTTCGTGATAACGGTTCCGTCAGCGCGGCGATAAAGGCGTCCGCAAAGTCGCCCTTCAGTCCTGGCAATCAACGAAGTGACTTCAGCCGGCGTAAGTTCCGCAAAGTTGTAAACGTTAAGTTTACAAAGCTCGCAGTAACGCACGCGCATATTGCCCTGCATGCTTTCCCAACTTGCCTGACAAGGCGAAGCGACGCGGAGATGATCGAGAAAGCCCGTCTTCATTTCTCTTTTCGATGGCCGGAAAACGCGAAGGCGTATCTTCGACTCTGGAAATAGAGACGAAGTTGCCTGCCACGGGGGCACGTGGCGAAGATTAACTGAGACAGAAGCGCCGAATCGCTTGCATCAGGATTTCCACACAGTGTTTGAGTTCTTCGGAAGGAACATACTCGCCACTGCGATGCGCCACGTGGATGTCGCCAGGTCCGAAGACGGCCGCCTCCGCGCCTAAAGCGATCATGCTCGGAGCTTCGGTTCCAAACGCGACTGTGCCTGAACTCGACGATGAAGCATCTTCGAGAAATTTAATCAACGCGGACTCGCGCGCGGTCTCGAAACTGTCGTCGAACCGTCCGGCATCGATGTCACAAGCGAAGCCTGGATCGATCTTTTGCAAATCAGCAATCGCTTCCCGGACGAGTTGCAGGACGTGATCGGTTTTCTGTTTCGGAATCGGTCGCCATTCGAGCGTGAAGCGGCATTCTCCGGCAACGATGTTCTTGGCCGAGCCGCCCTCGATTACTCCAACATTCAAAGTTGTGTATGGCGGATCGAAATCATCGTGACGCTCGCTTTGCAACTGGCGTGAAATTTCTTCGATGCGTCCGATCAGTTTCGCGGCGCGAAAGATCGCCGACTCGCCGAGTTGCGGATAAGCGCTATGTGCTTCACGCCCATGCACGACGGCTTCAGCGAGACAATACCCTTTGCCGGCGCGCATCGGTTGCAGTTGCGTCGGCTCGCCGACGATCGCATAGCGAACCTTGAATGGTTTCATAACAGCCAGGCGCTTTGCTCCGAGGCAACCGATTTCTTCATCGCAGGTGAATATCAGCGCCAGCGGCTTCTCGAGTTTTGTAAGATCGATTGTCTCAATCGCAGTCAGCGCCGCGGCGATAAATGCTTTCGTGTCGCAGGCGCCGCGGCCAAAGAGCTTGCCGTCTGTTTCGGTTAATCGCAGCGCGTCGGTCCAGGCTGGATCGTAAGGTACCGTATCCGTGTGGCCGACCAGGGCGAGTTCGATGTCGTTCTCGCTTTCACTTCGGGCCACCAGATTGATCTTCTCTTTGCCGCTCGCGTCGATGTGCGGAAACATTCTCACGCGCAGGCCTCGCGATTCACAGCGCTGCTGTATATAAGCGATGATCGCCGAATTTGAACGAGACGAGACCGAATCGATCGCGACGAGATCGGCGAGTGTTTGTTCGACGGTCATGGGCTTCATGACCACAGCCTCTTTTGCAATTCATTGAATCGCTCGACGATCTCCTCTTGCAGCAGGTGCCGGCCCTCGGAGACGACGGGCTTTCCGCCAATCACAACTTCGCGAACAGCGGCCCGCGACGAAGCAAAGACAATCGCCGACAGAAGATCATCTTGCGCAGCGCCAGTGATCGACGGATCGTCGAGATCGACGGTAAAGAAATCCGCTGCTTTACCGGCGGCAAGGGTTCCGTTTGGCGCGCCGACGCTCCGTGCGCCATTGACCGTGGCGCAATCAAACAAGCGCGCCGACAATCGTTGAGACCCGGGACTTGAGGCTTGAGACTCGCCATCGAGCACGGCCCGCTCGAGCTTTTGCAGACGCAAGTGATACTCGAGTTCGCGCGTATCTTCCAACAGATCGATTTGCGTGTGACTGTCGGTGCCCAAACAAATCGGCACGCGATGCTTCATGTACTCGTCGGCCGGTATGACTCCATCGCCAAGGTTTCGCTCCGTCGTCGGGCACGCACAGACCATTGCTCCCGTTTCGGCAAATGAAGGTATCGCCTTCGGCGTCACGTGAATCGCATGCACCGCGGTGAATCGCTCACTCAACAAGCCCTCCGTTTGCAGCAACGCGATTGGCGTGCGGCCATACTCTTCCACACAAGCCGAAACTTCGGCTGGTTGTTCCGCCACGTGCATGTGAATGTTCAGATCGTGTTTATTCGCGTAATCAATTACCTCTTTCAAATAATCGAGATGAACTGCGCGAACGCTGTGGGGCGCGACGCCGACCCAAGCCGTGTCAGAAGTCTTGTCGGCGTGCCTGACACTCGCCCGCAACGCTTCGAGATTCTTCAAATAGATTGTGGGATCGTTTTCGATGAATCGCGCCTGACGCGGATTTGCCTCTGTTTCAAATCCGGAGCGCGCATACGCAACGCGCAGCAGCGCGATGCGCAAGCCAACGTCCCGGGCGGCGCGAATGACTTCTTTCGCGAGCAGGTCGGGATCGTCGTAAGGCGTCCCATCGGGTGCGTGATGCAGGTAATGAAATTCACCGACTGCAGCGATTCCGCCGAGCGACATCTCCAAAAAAGCCATGCGCGAGGCATCGTAGATGTCTTCCGGCGACAAACGCGTCGCGGCCGAATACATCATTTCGCGCCACGTCCAAAATGAATCCTTGTCTCCTCGGTTTCGAGTCCGGCTACTGCCCAAGCCGGCGGGCGGTAGCCCGCCTCGAAACGACGATGGCGTGGATCGGTACTCTGTCTTGCCACGCAGCACTCTTTGAAATGCGTGCGAGTGCGCGTTGATCATCGCCGGCAGCAATGCCCGTCGTGACAGATTGATCTTTCGCTCGTCAGTCAATTTATCGACGGGAGTAATTCTCACAATGCCGCCAGCTTCATCGGTCACGAGTGCCAGACCGGCGCCGAAACCTGTCGGCTGGTAAATGAGTTCCGGAACCCAGGCGATCAGCTGTGCTTTAGCTTCTGTCATTTTTCGCGCTCGGTGAAGTCAGGCGGCGGAGGCGGAGGCGGAAATTCTTGTTCCTTCTGCTTGTTGGTGAGGATGCGCGTGACGACGGTGACGCTCAAAAGTGCCGCTACTAACGCCAGGAGGTAAGTCATGAAGCTGATGCCGGATGATTCGCGCGACCAACCCCACAAAGCGACTCCGAGCCCGTGGACGAATCCCGCACCCAGGCCGACAAACAATTCCGCTCCGATCCATGCGCCGATGCCGATCAGCGTCCATACAACCGCACTGCGGTTCCGCTCGTGCGCCAACCGCGTCATCATCTTCGGAATTCGATAGAACAAAAAATAGAGTTCAAGCATTCGCCTTTTTACGAAAAGCTAACGCGATAGACGCAACAGTCTTACTACGAACGAGGGTGCGGGCGGCGGCGCAATTTTCGCGAGCTCCTCTCGCGTCTGCGCACGTCGCCGCAGCAATTCCAGCTTCAAACTTTGTTCGCCGCGCCGCATGGTCCAGTTATGATTTGAACGAAAGATTGGCTTCAGCAGAAATGAAAGGTTTTCGATGATCGGCTTGTTAGCTTTGATGGTCCAATCGTAAGTGACATTCACGAATGGACCATCCTGCTCGAAGATCCAGATGCCAATCCCTTCGAGATCGCCGGTCGCCTGCATTGTGAAGCCGTGCGGATAATTTGATTCAGTTGTGCGAAACTTAATCCGCAGTGTGTAAGGCAGCCAACCTCCGGCGTGCAGGCTGATCAATTTGCCGACACCGCGTTCGTCACCCGCTTCGATCTCTGCGACAGCGAAATAAACTGAACCCCACCACTGCGGGAGCGACAACGCGTCTTCAAGAATCTCATAGACCTCTTTGACGTCGCCTTCGACGCGCCAGCGATCTAGGAAGTGATAAGCATTGTCCCGCATAGATCGACGCGGAGAATATCATAAAGTGATGCTCATCCGGCGTCAGTATCAACTTCAGTTGGGCCTTTCGTTCGCATCTCAAAAAGCGCTGAAGCCGGTACCTTTACGCCGCGCTCCAAATTCTGCTCACCAATAGTTAGAATGGCTTTCCGTTATCATGGACTCGCTCACAGCATCACTCGCGGTACTGACCGCAATGATCACGCC
This sequence comes from Pyrinomonadaceae bacterium, assembly GCA_035639235.1. GTDB lineage: Bacteria > Acidobacteriota > Blastocatellia > Pyrinomonadales > Pyrinomonadaceae > UBA11740. Next base: position 4,519 of record DASQYL010000022.1, read on the forward strand.
GGCCGTTTTGATCTCGGCCAGCGGCACGATGATTCTTTCAACCTCGACGCGCCTCGGCCGGGTGGTCGATCGCGTACGCGAGCTATCGGATCGTCTGCGCGGTCTCGGCGCCGAAGATCTAACGGTAGAGTTTCTCGAAGATGAGCGCGCGATGCTCTACGATCAAATGGACAAGTTGACCAGCCGTTCGCGTCTGTTGCAGCGAGCGCTCACGGTCTTTTATTTGGCCGTGGGTATGTTCGTCGCCTGCAGCGTGGCGATCGGCGGGTGTCGCGTTTTTTTCGGCGCGCGGTCTGGCGACGGGAGCACGCTGGGCCTGGACGCCGGTGATCATCGGATTAATAGGCGCTTTCTTTCTGTTCTATGGCAGCATGCTATTGATCTTTGAAGCGCGTCTGGCGCTGCAATCGACGCATTCGGAAATGGATTTCATCTGGCGCGCAACGCGGCGCGTGATGCCGCAGGAACTGATCGACCAGCACAAGACACATTACGTACATTTTAGAAAACGCGGCGATAAATGATCGCGTCAGAATCCCGATGAATCGGGATAGCGACGGGATCATGTGGCTCTTTAGTTAAGAGACAAATGCCTGACTTGAAACAGATGTCATCTTATCTATCACTGTTGGATTCGGGTGACTTGCAACATCGCGTCGAAGCGCTCGAGGCTTTGCTCGAATCTTGCACCGTTTGTCCTCTCGACTGCGGCAACAATCGATTGCGTGACGAGCTGGCGCGATGCTATTCAGGACGGCTGCCGATCGTGTCTTCTTTCACGGCGCATTTCGGCGAAGAGCCGCCGCTGGTGGGCACCCGCGGCGCCGGCAATATCTTTTTCGGCAACTGCAATCTGCGTTGTGTGTATTGCCAGAATTATCAAATTTCGCAAACGCACAAAGAGCAGATCAAGAACCAAGTGACGCACGAGCGGCTCGCCGAGATGATGCTCGAACTGCAAGCGCGCGGCTGTCACAACATCAATTTCGTTTCACCGACACACTTCGCGCCGCAGATGGCCCGCGCGATTTTAATCGCCGCCGAAAAAGGTTTGCGCCTGCCGATCGTCTATAACACCAACGCATACGATTCGGTCGAAGTACTGAAGCTCCTCGATGGCATCGTCGACGTCTATCTGCCCGATTTGAAATACGCGGAAGACGAAGCGGGATTTTTGTATTCGAAGGTGCGCAGCTACCGTTCAGTTTCACGCGCTGCGCTCGCCGAAATGTATCGGCAGAC
>DASQYL010000023.1:0-4289 GCA_035639235.1 Pyrinomonadaceae bacterium
CCGAGGATGAGTTCCATCGAGAGTTTAATACCAACGTGCTCGGTATGATTCTGGCAACGCGCGAGGCGATAAAATACTTCGGTGACGAAGGTGGCAGCATTATAAATATTGGCTCGACCGTAACCTCGGTGAACCCGCCGACGACTGTAGTCTACGCCGCAACCAAAGGCGCAGTGAGCACAATTACTCGGGTGTTGGCGAAGGAACTTGGGCCAAGGAAGATCCGCGTAAACTCGATCAATCCCGGTGGAGTCGAGACAGAAGGCACTCACACGTTGGGAATGATCGGTAGCGATTTTGAAAAACAGATGGTTGCGCAGACGCCGCTGGGCCGGCTGGGACAACCGCATGACATTGCTCCGGTCGCCGCGTTCCTGGCTTCGCCGGAGAGCGGCTGGATTACTGGAGAAGTAATCCAGGTTGCCGGAGGGTTGAGCTGATCGCCGTTTGAATCAATACGCAAATGTCGTCAACTCCCCGTCAATGACCTAAAGGGAGCAAGCATGAGCACAAGAATGAAAGCAGCACAAATAAGCAAAGCCGGTGGCGATTGGGAACTAGTTGAACGCGAGATTCCGGAGCCAAGCGCCGGACAAGTTCGCGTGAAAGTCGAAGCGTGTGGCATTTGTCACAGCGACTCGCTGGTTAAAGAAGGCCTCTGGCCCGGTCTTCAGTATCCGCGCGTGCCGGGTCATGAAGTTGCCGGACGCATCGATGCGGTCGGCGATGATGTCACCGCATGGACAGTGGGTCAGCGTGTTGGTGTGGGCTGGCACGGCGGACATGACTTCGTGTGCGAGCAATGTCGTCGCGGTGATTTCGCCATGTGCGTCAATCGAAAAGTGACCGGGATCGATTTCGATGGCGGCTATGCAGAGTACATGATTGCACCTGCTAATGCGCTCGCGTTGATTCCCGATGAAGTCTCAGCGGAGGAAGCTGGTCCTTTCATGTGTGCGGGCGTAACCGTATTCAACGCGCTGCGAAACTCGGGCGCGCGCGCCCGAGACGTGGTAGCGGTGCATGGTATCGGCGGACTCGGTCATCTCGGGGTTCAGTACGCGCAACGCATGGGTTTCCAGACTGTGGCAATTAATCGAGGAAATGACAAAGCGGAATTGGCTCGCAAATTAGGAGCGCATCATTACATCGATGCCACTGCGACAGATGTAGTCGGCGAATTACAGAGACTCGGAGGAGCGAGTGTGATTCTCGCAACCGCGCCGAGCGCGCCAGCTATCTCACCGTTAGTCGATGGACTTGCACCGAGCGGCAAACTTCTGGTTCCGGCAGCACCGGCCGAACCGCTTACAATCGGCGTCTTCTCCCTAATTCAGAAACGGAGTTCAGTTGCCGGTTGGTATTCAGGCACCGCGAAGGATTCGCAGGACACTATGGAGTTCAGTGCCTTGAGCGGCGTGCATCCGATGATCGAAAAATATCCTCTGGATCAAGTAGCCGAGGCTTACGAACAAATGCACAGTGGTAAAGTGCGGTTCAGGGTCGTCCTGACTATGTCTTAAGCGTACTAAACTATACGAGTGATGTTTCTCAAACTAAATTAGAATGCTAAATTCTCCTTTTCGGAGTAACGCGACTATCCACATGAGCAAGCCAGTAAAGATACTTCTGCAAACCACAATTCCTTCGATTCATGATGATTGGAACATCAATCGGTTTTCATTATTGCGTGACCATCTGTCATCGCTTCGAGATGATCAGGGCGGAGCACTATATGAAGTGACTACGCGTGATCGAGAAACAAATGAAGATGGAAATGACAATCTCCTGAGTGCTCTCGATAAGACTGATTTCGACGAATTGTGGCTGTTTGCAGTCGATCAGGGCGATGGATTGTCCATTGCTGACTGTGAAGGTATCACTCGGTTTCGTCAACGCGGCGGAGGAATCTTGACGACGCGCGATCATCAGGATTTGGGATCATCGCTTTGCACTTTGGGTGGCGTCGGTCGTGCTCATTTTTTCCATACTCGGCATCCTGATCCGGACGAATCGCGGCACGTAAGAGACGATCAGGATGCAAAAGATATCTCATGGCCCAACTATCACTCAGGCAGCAACGGCAACTATCAAAAAATCGAAGCTCTAAAACCGATCCACGAAGTGCTTCTCAATCCGCACAATACGTCCGGCGTAATTGAGTATTTTCCGGCGCATCCGCACGAAGGCGCTGTCGGCGTTCCTGAAGGTGAGCAGCATGCGAACGTGATAGCGACAGGGACGAGCCAGGTTACAGGTCGCCCATTCAATCTTATCGACGCATTCGAGCAAGCACGCGATGCCCATGGCAATCTACTCGGACGCGCGATCGCGGAATCGAGCTTTCATCATCTCGTCGATTACAACTGGGACACATCGAAAGGTTGTCCGAGCTTCCTTGAAGAACCACCAGGAGATCAGATTAAGCGGGAACCGGAGAAACTCGACGACATTAGGACGTACGTATCCAATGTTGCTCGCTGGCTTACCTCGAAAGACCGTCTATGAATTTCAGGGTGATGATCTGCTCGAGAGCGAGGGATCTATCGCATCCCATCATTCAATGCAGTTGAAAATCCCCACTTTGATTCACGGTCTTCATCAATTAAGTAATCAAGCTTGATAAAAGCAAGAGCCTGGAAGTGAATAACATGACCACAACTGCTTTAGGAAAAGCGGTGCGGGCTTCCGTCGACATCCGCCCTCAGCGTAGGATGATCGGCAAGGAAAAGCACAGTACCAATAACTCTCTTCGAGACGTGATCCTTGGTGGACGGTCTGCTCAACATGCTCGTAATCGCGCTCGGAGTGGTAGCAGCGGGCGGGTCCACGCAGGTTCTGGTCGTGACCGGAATTGCTGCGGCAATCACAGAGTCTATTTCAATGGGAGCCGTGGCCTACACCTCTTTTGGTTCAGACCGCGACTTCCATCTTGCCGAGGAGGTTCGCGAGCAAAGAGAAATCGAGGCCAAACCTGGTGACGAGCGCGAGGAGATTAGAGAAATCTATGCAGCCAAAGGCTTCGCGGGCAGCTTCTGGAAGATGTTGTTTCCACGATCACTTCCAATCGTGAAACCTGGGTAAGCACGATGATGGACGAAGAACGCACCTACAGCCCGTCGAACGACAGAGCCTGCTACGCAGCGCTGTGATTGTCACAGTGGCGACCCTCATCGGTCACTTCATACCAATCGTTCCATTCATGGTTGTCGCCCGCACGCCAGCGATTGTTTTGGCGATAGTACTTAGTGCGATAACGCTCTTCGCCGTCGGCGTCTACTCTGCAAAGACCCTCGTTGGGGACTGGCGTAAAAGCGGGATTCAAATGGTAGCGATCGGTCTCGGCGCGGCGGCGCTCGGCTTTCTCATTGGTCGCCTGTTTCATACAGTTGGCGGCTGAGATGATTCAGTTCTACCGAGCGGATGATTGTCGTCATCACAGTTCTCTCAGGAACGCAACCTGGTCAAGCAGAACAACCTAGCCTGATTGAATGTAATGCGAATGTCTGCGATCAAATCGCTGGGGAGCTGAACGCACTTGCTCATGGTGATCTCACTTTCAGGTCGAAAAGATCCGCGCGCTGGTAGTGACCGGAAACATCGAGCGTCATTCGTTCCTTGTCGATCGCCGTCACGTCCAGCTCTGCGACAATAATGCTTTCCTCATCGAGGACAGGCTTAACTATGTAGCCCCCATCCGGCCCGATGATTGCGCTCCCTCCTCTTAATAGGAGGTGGTCGGGCTTGTCGGACAATTCCGCAGCAACAGCTAGTTGATTTGGCAGGTCTCGAACTTTCATCAACAGACCGGCAGCGAGCACGAAACATCTGCCTTCAAACGCGTAGTGGCGACTGGCGATCTGATGCATCTCGTGAACAGTAGGCCAGACTGCGATGTGAATGTGCTCACCGGAGTCATGAAGCACCTGTCGGGCAAGCGGCATCCAGTGCTCCCAGCAAATTAGTCCGCCAACTCGGCCCACTGAGGTGTCAACCGCTTTGAGACCGTTGCCATCACCTTGTCCCCAAACCAATCGCTTCGTGTAAGTCGGTATAAGTTTGCGATGATGATTGATTAACGAGCCATCCGAATTGAAAGTGATCAGAGAATTGTAGAGCGTGCCATTCCCCGGCCCTTCGTCAACGCGCTCATTAACTCCGATTACCAGAACTGCCTGATGGTCGGATGCTGCCTTCGACAGCCTCTCTGTCTCACTACTGTTAACGGAAAGGCTGTTCCTGCGAAGCTCCGCGTAAACTTCCTTTGTGGGTTCGTGATTCCAAAGAGC
>DASQYL010000024.1:0-26389 GCA_035639235.1 Pyrinomonadaceae bacterium
ACACCTGCTTTCGGCTGCGCGCCAATTTTCCATCGAAGTAATCGGTGAGCGCCGCCGCGACGAATATCGCGATGCCCACCAAATAGCGCGGCACACCCAGCCAACTCTCAGAAACTGGCGTGAGCAACACCACTACCAACAGCGGCACAATGAAAATTCGGGAAAGGGTCAGCGCATTAGGCAGGTTCACTTCATTAGCTCCGTTGATAGACATTTGCAGTCTAGGTTTGCACTTTTCGAGTGTCAAGAGAGAGTTGATCGCTTGCCGCGCTTTTGAACCTCACGCTATGATACTTGGTTCGCCAGTGCCGGAAATTCTTCTCTATGCACTGTGCGTTTGTTTTCAGGGGATTATGACAATCGATCGGATCAGCGTTCGCGGAGCCCGCCAGCACAACCTAAAGAATATCGACGTTGATATACCGCGCGACAAACTGACAGTAATCACCGGGCTTTCAGGCTCGGGCAAGTCCTCTCTCGCATTTGACACCATTTACGCAGAGGGCCAGCGGCGTTACGTAGAATCGCTGTCGGCTTACGCGCGTCAATTTCTCGACCAACTGGAAAAACCGGATGTAGATTCGATCGAAGGACTGTCACCGGCAATATCGATCGAACAGAAAACTGTGGCCCGCAGTCCTCGGTCGACGGTCGGAACCGTCACCGAGATTTACGATTACCTGCGTTTGCTGTTTTCGTCGATCGGACAGCCGCATTGTCCGCAATGCGGCCAACCGATTACTCGGCAAAGCGTCGATCAAATTCTGCAAAGCGTGCTTGCGCTGCCCGAAGGCGAGCGCGTCATGGTCCTCGCGCCCATCGTGCGCGGGCGCAAAGGCGAATTCAAAAAAGAGATTGCCAAGCTCGCGCGAGATGGATTCATCCGCGCGCGCATAGACGGCGAGCTGCGTTCGCTCGATGAAGAGATTCGCCTGGACAAACGTCGCAATCACTCGATCGAAGCTGTTGTCGATCGCCTGCTGATCAAGCCGGGAATAAACGAACGGCTCGCCGAATCAATTCGCACAGCTTTGAAGTTAACCAGCGGCGCCGTGCTCGTTTCGGTAATCGACGGGGAAGAGAAGCTCTACTCTGAGAAAATGGCGTGCGTGAATTGCGGCATCAATATGTCGCCGCTCGAGCCCCGCTCGTTCTCGTTCAATTCGGCCTATGGGGCGTGTCGTCATTGTCACGGTCTGGGCACGATGCTCGAAATCGATCCTGCGAAGTTAATACCGGATGACGCAAAACGTGCGGAAGAGTTGCCTTTTATGAGCGACAGCGACAAAGCCGGATCGGCTTATCTGCGAAGCGCGCTGCTTGCGGTGATCGGTCACTTTAAAGCCGATCCGAAAATTGCTTTCAGAGATTTGCCCGATGAAGTGCGCTACGGTTTCCTGCACGGATTATCAACGCAATTGAAATTTAAGCAGGGACTCTATTCGTACAAGAGCCCCTGGCGCGGCGCGCTGCCGTGGTTGCGGGAGCGTCTCGACGAAGCCCCATCTGAAAAAGTGCGCGTAGCGATCGAAGAGATGGTGTCTCCGGTGCTGTGCGTGCAATGCGGCGGACGCCGGCTGCGGGCTGATTCGTTGGCGGTGCGCGTCGGCGGTCATGGCATCGCTGACTACACGGCGATGACGATTGCGGACGCTCATAAGGTTTTCGAAGGAGTGAGGCTTGATTCGCGCGAAGCGAAAGTCGCCGGCTTGGTTTTGCGCGAGATCAAGTCGCGACTGAGTTTTCTGGAGACGGTAGGCCTCGGATACCTCACTTTGGATCGGCCGTCAGCGACGTTGTCTGGCGGCGAGGGTCAACGCATCCGTTTGGCAACCCAAATCGGATCGCAACTGCGCGGCGTGCTCTATGTTTTAGACGAGCCTTCGATTGGATTGCATCCGCGTGATAATCGCCGGCTGCTCGACACGCTGGCGGCGCTACGTGATCTCGGCAACACCGTACTGGTCGTCGAACACGACGAGGAGACAATCAGGCGCGCCGACTACGTAGTCGATCTTGGACCGGGCGCGGGAATGCATGGAGGTTCGCTGGTTGCGGTTGGTGGCCCGGAAAACATCGCGCAAAACGAACGATCGGTGACCGGCCTTTACATCAGCGGTGAACGGAAGATTCCGGTGCCGTCTGATCGAAGGTTATCGAACGGCAAATCGATTACCATCCACGGGGCGAGTCATCACAACCTGAAGTCGATCGACGTTTCGTTTCCACTCGGTCTGTTGACGGTCGTCACTGGCGTATCGGGTTCAGGCAAATCGACGCTGGTTGCGGACATTCTTTATCCCGCGCTGGCACGAAATCTCTACGGCTCGCTCGAGGAACCCGGCGCCTTCGCGACGATTGAAGGACTAGAGCACGTCGACAAGGTAATCGAAATCGATCAGTCGCCGATTGGCCGCACGCCGCGATCGAACCCGGCGACTTACACGGGATTGTTCACGCCGATTCGCGAGCTTTATGCAATGCTCCCCGAATCGCGCGAGCGTGGCTACAAACCCGGCCGGTTCTCTTTCAACGTCAAGGGCGGGCGCTGCGAAGCGTGCGAGGGCGAAGGCCTGAAGCGAATTGAAATGAATTTTCTGCCGGACGTTTACGTACTCTGCGATGTTTGTCGCGGCGCTCGTTACAATCGCGAGACATTGGCCGTTACGTACAAAGACAAGTCGATCGCAGACCTCCTCGACACAACCGTTGAGGAGGCTTTGCCTCTGCTCGAAAATATTCCGCAGATCAAACCGAAGCTCCAGACACTGCTCGACGTTGGACTTGGTTACATTAAGCTGGGCCAATCAGCGACGACACTCTCGGGCGGCGAGGCGCAACGGATTAAATTGGCGAAAGAACTTTCGAAACGCGCCACCGGCCGCACGATTTACATTCTCGACGAGCCGACGACCGGACTGCACTTCGCCGACGTTCATAAATTACTCGACGTGCTGCAGCGTCTAGTCACCGTCGGCAACACCGTGATCGTGATCGAACACAACCTCGACGTAATCAAAAGCGCGGATTACATCATTGATCTGGGACCCGAGGGCGGCGCCCACGGTGGCCGCGTCGTCGCCAGCGGTACACCGGAAGAGGTCGCGGCGGTGAAACGCTCGCATACCGGCAAGGTGTTACGGCCGCTCTTGAATGGGAATGGGAAGCGCAAGTGAATCTGCGCCCTTAACGCGCGTGTTATAATTGGGCTTCATGGGAACACAAGCGGAACAAGCCGACTTGATTGAATCTAAGATCGATCGATCAGCTTTCCGAGTATTCAACTCTTTTGCTGAAGCAGATGCGGCAAATCGGGAGTACTGGCATTCTCGCACACCGGAGGAACGTGTTCGACACGCACTCTACCTGAGGCGACTCAATTATGGACCTCGAGTTACCGAGCCACTTCAAAGAGTTCTTGAGATTGTTACGCGCAGAGGGGGTTGAATATTTGCTGGTTGGTGGATGGGCCGTTATCTATCACGGTTATCCTCGCGCGACTAAGGACATCGATATTTGGATCGCTGTCGATGCTCAGAATGCTGACCGGGTTGTAAGGACACTTCGCAAATTCGGCTTCGACGTGGCTTTGCCGGCTGACCTCTTTTTGAGCGAAGAGAAAGTTATAAGGATAGGTAACGAGCCTAACGTCATTGAGATTATGACTTCGGCCTCCGGAGTTGAATTCCAGCAGTGCTATCGCCAGCGTATTGAAACCACTCTAGACGACGAGGCGGTAAGCCTCATAAGTTTGCGAGACCTGCGAATTAACAAACGCGCGGCGGGTCGGCTGAAAGACCTCGCCGACCTTGAGGAGCTTCCGGCAGCCGACTAGCCTTCGCCAATAATGTCGATCTATTCTGACATCCAACCGATCAGCCTCGACGCCATTCGCACCTATCCCCTCGAATCGCGAGCAAGTAAAGTAACCATCGACGATTTTGGTAAACCTGTCGATGAAGATTCGTCTCTTCATCAATACCTTAATTCGCTCCCGAATATCCTTGCGGTGCAGAGGCTACGCGAACTGGCAAAGCGTATGCGCCATGCCCAGTCATTAGGCAGGCCAATCATCTGGGGAATTGGCGGACACGTGATCAAGACTGGACTGGCGCCCATCATCATCGATCTGCTTAATCGGGGTTTTGTTTCAGCGATTGCGGGCAACGGTTCCGTGCTGGTCCATGACGCAGAAATCGCGATGGTCGGTTCGACTTCGGAAGACGTCGATGCGACGCTGGGCGAAGGCGCGTTCGGCGGCGCGGAAGAAACTGGGAAGCTTTTGAATGAAGCAGCGCGCGATGGATCGAAAGACGGAATTGGATTGGGTGAGGCAATGGGCCGCGCGCTGCTGGCTTTACAGCCAAAGCACGAAGACGTGTCGTTGTTGTGCGCGGCTTATAAAGCGCGCATACCGTTCACCGCGCACGTGACGATCGGCGGCGACATCGCGCACTTTCACAGAACGGCTGACGGCGCGGCTTTAGGCACAACCTCGCATGTCGATTTTCGTTTGTTGGCGGAACTTGTACGCAGGATGAATGGCGGCGGCGTCTATCTGAACATCGGATCCGCAGTGACCTTGCCCGAGGTTTTTCTCAAATGCGTCACGCTCGTGCGCAACCTGGGGCACGAACTAAATGACATTACTACCGCGAACTTTGATTTCATTCAATCTTATCGTCCGCTGACCAATGTCGTGCGTCGGCCGACGGCTGATGGCGCGGGCCGCGGCTTTGCGATTACCGGACATCACGAATTAACAATTCCACTGCTGGCGGCTGAACTTATCTGTGTAGCAAAAGAGCCGTAGCTTCCCACAACAGTTTTGCGCCGGCCAGCACCAGAACGACCGACAACCAACGCCTGATTCCAGTGACTGGCAGAACCCTCGTTCCCAGCAGTGTGCCAATCCATCCGCCAATGATGGCCGCGGGAGCAAAATAAACGATCTCGCGGGGCACTAAGGCAAGCGACGATACATGACCCAGTAATCCGGCGATTGAATTAACCAAAATGAAGGCGACCGCGACGCCTGATGTCTCCCTGGTCTTGGCCCAATGCATCAAAAGCAGAACCGGGCTCAGAAAGATGCCGCCGCCGACGCCGGTCAATCCGGAAAGCAAACCGATGGCGGCGCCGATTAGCAGGGCCGCTATCAAGGGCGCCCGCGAAACCTCTTTTTGATCGCCTCGATTGGCGTTGAAAAATAATCTCACCGCGCTGTAAAGCAACACGATGCCGACAATTGATTTATAAACCGGCACCGGCAAAGTCAATGCGCCGCCAATAAAGGATGCGGGAATCGAGGTGACGATAAAGGGCCAGAAGATCCTCCACGAAAAAAATCCCGCGCGATAAAAGCGAACCGTGCCGATCACTGCCACCAGGATATTGAGGACCAGCGCTGTCGGTTTCATGACGAGCGGCGAGATGCTGAACAGCGCCATCGCCGCCAAATATCCGGACGCGCCCGCGTGGCCAACGGTCGAATACAATAGAGCGACAACAAAAATGAGCGCCGCGAGTGCGATAATGACCGTTGCAGCAAGTTGAATCATCGCAGGGTGTGGCCCTGATGAAAACACAACGGTCGCGCGGTGACAAACTCAGGATTTTTCGCCACGCAGACTGCGCGCTATAATTCAGGTACGCAATATCGCTTATGAATCATAAGAAGCGACATCACTTCAAGAAACTTTTGCTCGCCGAGTTGCGGCGGCACGCGCAGCACATTGATGAAGAGCAGGCAAGGGCGCTCGATATCGCGAGCGACGATCTTCAGCAAAGCTCTGATCTTGCCGTGCGCGATGTGATTCAGGAGCTCGCTTTAAAGCTAAGCGATCACGAATCGAAGATAGTTGCCGATATCGATCAGGCTTTAATGCGAATGGCGGAAGGTTCGTACGGTATGTGTGTGCGCTGCGGTCATGAAATCGACGAGCGCAGATTGGAAGCCATGCCTACGGCGCGTTATGACGCTGCGTGCCAGACGGAAATTGAAGCGGCGAAAGGTCAAGGAGCGGGGCCGTCATTGTGACGTGTCAGAATCGGAAGCGGTAGCGACCGGTTCGACAGGCACTCCATCCAACCTCGCATTTTTATCCTGAGTAATAGCAAATGCGAACAGTCATTGGATCTCGTCGCTACCGCTCCGGGTTCTGACACAAACGAGCAAGCGCGACCATGATCAATTATCTCACCCTGCCGACCGGCGACGGCGCGCCCACGGAAGTTAACGCTGTAATCGAAATCCCTCGCGGCGATACCAACAAATACGAATATGACAAGCAGCTCCACGTCTTCCGATTGGATCGGAATCTTTATTCACCCGTCCATTATCCCGGCGACTATGGCTTTATTCCGAGCACGTTAAGCGACGACGGCGATCCGCTTGATGTGTTAGTGCTGGTCGATGCGCCAAGTTTCACTGGCTGTGTAATGACAGTGCGCCCAATCGGCGCGCTTAGAATGATCGATCAAGAGAGTGAAGACGAAAAGATTCTTGCCGTGGGATTGAATAATCCAATCTACAAAAATCTAAACGACTACAGCGAACTCTATCCGCATCTCCTTTTGGAGATCGAACACTTCTTTTCGGTTTATAAGGAACTCGAAGCGAAGCGAACGAAAATTAAGGGTTGGGAAAACGCGGACGCCGCGCGGCGAATTGTGACTGCGTCGCAGGGACGTTATCTCAAAAACAATTAAATATTCTGCGCCGACGATCGTTTGCGATAATCCTCTCCGGCGATTTCAACCGTGCGGCACATCTCATAAAGCCGCGACCGCAGGGCCACGCCGATACGATCCGCTAACGATTCGGTAGTCTCTTTTTCGTTTCGTTTGTCCGCATAGTTCGTCGTGAAGATCGTGAGCCGCTTGTCGTTGTAGCGCGTGTTGATGATCTGCATCATCGTGTCGCGCACCCAATCTGTCGGCTTGGAGGCGCCCAGCTCATCGAGTACGAGAACGTCGGCGTCGAACACCGGCTGCAGCACAGTCATCTCTGATGCCTGCGAAATCGGGTTGTAGGAATCCTGAATTCTGCGGAGCAGCGCGCCGAACTGATAGAACAGGCCGTTGATCTGATAGCGTTCAATTAACTCGCGCAGAATCGCAACTGCCAGATGCGTCTTGCCGACGCCAACCGGCCCCACGAGCAGTACTCCGCGACCGTCGATGGTCACGAAGTCGTCGAGCACGATCTGCGCTTCACGTTTGGCGATCCACATCGATTCCGAAGTGCCGGCGTCATAGTTGGCAAGCGTGCAGTGCTGGTATCGCGGCGGGATGCGCGCCTCGCGAAACAGCCGGTCGCGATTATCCGCAACCTGGCAATCGCAGCGGCGCGCGCCTTCACCGGGAATGACCTCCATGCCGGTGCCGAAACACTTCGGACACGTGGAATCATTTGTTGTTTGCCGGGGCGGCTGTTGCGAATTCGATGGCTCAGCTCCTCCGCGAACCATTCGCAATCGTTTGCTTGCCGATTTATCAGGAGTGCCCATGATTGAAGGCGCGAATTATATCATCGTTATCAGCGGGATTGAATTTGTAGAACGCGGCAGATGTTATTTATTCGTTGGTCGAGGCCGTTTCGCCTGAAGACGGTAGTCAAAACGTGGCTAGCAACCTCGTGCGAAACGAGACCATCTGAGTTGATGAGGTTATCTCGGAAAGTGCCGCACGTCGCAGCCCGACGCATAGCGGCACGCGATAACACTCGATACCTCCTGTGATTCGCCGCTCGGCGCGTCGTGCGTCGAGCGGTCTTTTTATGTCAGAATCCCGACAAGTCGGGATAGCGACCGGATCAATGGATGCCGCCGAATACTTGATCCGGGCGCTACCGTTCCCGGTCCCGACCTATCGTCGCATGTCACTCGTAAAGGTTGTCCATGGTTGCGAAGGCATGTCACGCATAGTGTCTTTGGCCCATCCGTATTCCGGGTGTTCTTTCAAAAAATTCGCAGCCACAAAACCATAGCCGCACGGGTGACCCATCGCCGCCCACATCTGCATCTGCGAAGCCATCTGTCCGTCAACTGCTTTCGCCTGCACCGTGCCGCCGGGATAAAACTTTCCCCAATCCCATTCGGGAATTCCGCGCGCTGAACGCTCGACCGTGCCGCAGAGACTGCGTTCGTTCGGTCCGTCCTTCTTCTCGAATGAATCGTAGGTGTCGCCCTCCATCGCTTTGACGGTTTCGATGGTTATCTCACCTTTCGATTTTTCGACCAGCGCTTCCCAGCGCGCCTTGCGCGCCAGAGGCGAGCCGCCGCGATTGCTGAAATCGAAATTGGTTTCGATGGTGGCAAGCTTTTGATCGACAGGAAAATTCGATCCAACGTAATAACCATCTTTCGTGCGGCGCACGCTGTGTTCTTTCAACCCAAGCTCGAACAGTGCAATCTCTCCGGTTTTGTTGTCGCCGAGCAGCCAATCATTCGCGTAGCCCCCGTTGTTTCCGTCGAGCATGATGCGGACGTAATCGTCAATCGAGTTGCTGTACTGCATCGCTTTGCGGGCGCGATAGAACTCCGGTTTGCCTGCGGGATCGAAAAGCGTGAAACCGGTGATGGTCGTTTCTGTAATCATCATTCCCGCCGAGTTGATCCCGAAATCATCGTCGCTTGTAATCACGCCCGGCAAACCATCCATGAGGATTCGATTACCGCTGCGCGGTTTGAGGTCGAAGATGATGTTCCAGCGCGAACCAATGATGTAGTTGGTCCAGGTGTTATGGCCCATGACGATTCGATGATCCCGGGTATAGCTGCCGGTCGCCACGACCGCGCTGCAATTGCCCGGGGCGTGCGTGGTGGGCATTCGCCCCTGCTGTTTGTCCAGCCAAGGCAGGTAATAGTAAGGCAGCTCTTCGAGTGCGTTCAGCGCAACGATGTCCCACCGGTCCAGCTTGACACCGCCGTCACTTGCGCCTTTGACGATGCCGTCGAGTTCGCGTTGATATTCTGAATCGATCTTCGGCCACAAAATCTCCTGCGCAGCCTTGCGATAGAAATTCCAGTCGCGCTTCGTTTCGTGTTGCAGAAACGGCTTCGTGACGCGTAACAAGTCTTCGATCTCTTTGGCTAATAGCTTTCCGTGTTGATAGCCGATTTGGTCCGGTGACCCCTCGAGATGCACATAAATCCAACCGTTGCGGTCGAACCGATAGCTTCCTTTCAAGCGATCGTCTTCTGAGACGGTTGGCTTCCACTGTGAAATTCGAAAAGCGGAGACAAAAAGAAAGGCGATGCCGAGGACCAACAACAGTAGAAGTTTGGGTTTCATGATTCTCTCCTCCAAACGCGTCGATTTGGGTTTCCCATTTTATCCACCCGTCTGCTAAAGTACAGGTTTTGTTTTCGCCGGGAAAAGCCGACTATGAAGGAGATCATCGCAACCGAGCAAGCGCCGCAGGCCATTGGTCCTTATTCACAGGCCGTACGTGCCGGGAATATGATCTTCGCGTCGGGACAGATTCCAACTGATCCGGCAACGAAAGAGTTCGTCGCTGGCGGCATTGCCGAGCAAACTGAACAGGTTTTAAAGAATCTAACGGCCGTATTCGCGGCGGCTGGCGTGGGGTTGGATCAGATCGTGAAGACGACCGTGTTTCTCGCGGACATGAACGATTTCACGGCGATGAATGAAGTTTACGGAAGGTACTTCGCGCAGAATCCGCCGGCGCGCGCGACCGTGCAAGCCGCGCGCTTGCCCCGCGATGCGAAAGTCGAGATAGAAGCGATTGCGGTTCTGGGGAGTTGAGGTGGCACGCGCATCTTGCGGATGGATCACGGGCGAGACGTCCGCGCCACTTTCCGAGCCGGACACGTGCAGCTCAGGCGGCTTTGGCGACTTTGCCGGCCTTGATGCAACTGGTGCAGACTTTCATCCGCTTCGCGCCGCCGCTGGGCGTCTTGACCCGGATTGATTGCAGGTTGGGATTGAAAACACGCGGTGTCCGATTATTGGCGTGCGAGACATTGTTGCCAAACTGTGGGCCTTTGCCGCAAACTTCACAACGTTTTGCCATGATGACTGATCTCCTAAGTGGCGTACGACGCCACAGTGTGGATCGCCGCGATCAATTGAAACGAAATTTATAACAAACGATTTCAAGGTGGGTCAAGCGTGCGACTCTCGTGCAGCGACTCAAGCCTTAGTAACTGAAGGAGTAGAAACGAAGTGAACAGAAGACAACAGAGCCTGGTTGCGCTGGCCGCGCTGGTTTTTGGCGCGTTGATTATGGCCGGGTGCGGCTCGAGCACTGACACCCCCGATAACACCGTGGCGGCCACCGTCAACGGCAAGAAGATCATGATGTCCGAAGTGGAGCGCATCATTCATCAGCAATCGCAGGGCAACGAGTCGAAGATGTCTCCGCATGAGCTGGCTCAGGCGCGCTTGACCGTGCTCGATAAATTGATCCAGCGCGAAGTCCTTTTTCAACGGGCCGAGCAGGAGAAGCTTCTGCCTACAGAAGAACAGATCACCAGCGCGATAAATCAGCAGAAGCAGCAGGCTGGATATACAGACGAAGATTTTGCGCGACAACTTAAAGATCAAAACATGAGCATGGAAGCTGTGCGCGAAGAATCGAAGAAAGACCTCGCCATCAATTCATTGCAGGACAAATACTCGGGCAAGATCACGATTAGTGACCGCGAAGTTGAAGATTATTACAACAACAACAAGCCACAGTTCGTGAACGCCCGTGGCGTCGGGCTCGCAATGATCATGGTTGACCCGGCCGATAACAGCCAGCAGGGCGTGGCTGGTGACGACGCGAAGAATGAGACAGACGCCAAGACTAAGATTGACAACATCAATGCGCAGTTAAAGAGTGGCGCGGACTTTGCCACGGTCGCGCGCGCACGCAGCGAGGATCCCCAGTCCGTTCGTAACGGCGGCGATATCGGGTTCGCTACCGAAGAGGACTTGAAGAACAACGGATTCCCGACGGACCTGGTGGCCAAGTTCTTTGGCCCAATGCAGATCGGCGATCGCACAGAGCCGGTTCGTTTTCCGAGCGGCAAGTGGTACATCTTCAAGCTTGAGGAGAAGCGTCTGCAAACCGAAAACCTGACGCTCGAAAGTCAGGGTGTGCGCCAGCAAATTACTCAGGCCTTGACGAACCAACGCAAGGAAATTCTCAACGCGGCTTTGCTTGAAGTCGCGCTGTCGGAAGCTAAGGTTGTGAACCAGTTCGCGGCCAACATGCTGTCGAACCCCGCGAACCTCGGTGGCATGCGTCCGGCATCGGCTGCGGCGGCGAAACCAGGCAGCACGCCGGCGCCTGCGAGTAGCACGACCGCTTCGCCCGCGGCTGGCAAGAGTTCGCCGGCGAAGAAGTAGTTTTGATCTATTTAATCAGCGGGCGCGGTAGTAGTTGGGCCGCGCCCGTTTTGTTTGTGTAGTGCAAGCTGTCAGCTTGCGCAAACTAACAGCTCGCGTTACTTCAAAAATGCTTTTTCGTCTCTCAGATGTTTACAAGTCCTACGCTGCGCAGGATGTGCTGCGTGGCACCTCGTTTCAAATAAACCCCGGCGAGCACGTAGGGCTCGTGGGTCGCAACGGCGCCGGCAAGACGACGATCTTTCGCCTCATCGCCATTGAGGAAATGCCGGATCGTGGTGAAGTCGTGCGGGCGCGCGGGGTGAAGCTTGGATTGCTGGCCCAACATGTTCACTTCGAAATAGGATCGACCGTGCATGAATCGGCGCTTGCGGCGTTTGGTCGGTTGCAGCAGATCGAACATGAAATGCATGAACTGGAACATCGTATGGCTGATCCGGGCAATGATTTGGAAAAGGTTTTGGCGCGCTACAGCGATCTACAGCATGAATATGAACGCGAAGGCGGCTTCGAATATTCAGCGAAGGCTGAAGCAATTTTGCTGGGCCTTGGATTTGCGCGTGACACTTGGCAAATGGAGACTGAGAAGCTCTCCGGAGGTCAGCTAAATCGATTAGGTCTCGCGCGGTTGCTCCTGTCTGAGCCGGATGTGCTGCTGCTCGACGAGCCGACTAATCATCTGGATGTCGGCGCGGTCGAGTGGCTGGAAGAATTTCTGCAAACCTACGATCGAGCATTCATCATAATTTCTCACGATCGTTATTTTCTGGATCGTTCGTGTCGTCGCATTATTGAAATCGAGAATGGACAGGCGGCCAGCTACAAAGGTAACTACTCTGATTTTGTCGTCGAGCGCGAAGAGCGGCGGGAGATTCAACAGCGCGCGTTTGAGAACCAGCAACGCCTCATTGCCAAGACTGAAGATTTCATTCGCCGGAACCTTGCGGGCCAAAAAACCAAACAAGCCAAATCGCGACGCATTATGCTGCAACGGCTGGAACGCGTCGAAGGTGTTCGCGCGGATCAGGCGGCTGGTGATTTTCGACTCCAGGACATTGAACGCGCCGGCACCCACGTTTTGACAGTCAAGGATGCGGCCGTGGGTTACGATGAACGTGCGCTCGCGAAAGATATTTCCTTGATCTTGCGCCGCGGCGAATGTCTCGGAATCATCGGGCCGAATGGTTCAGGCAAGACGACATTCTTAAAAACGATCCTGGGAAAACTGCCCGCGCTCGCTGGCGAGATTCGCTGGGGCAGCAAGGTTGAAATTGGCTATTACGCGCAGCAACTCGAAGATCTCGACGAGCGCAACGAGATCATCATGGAGTTACGATGCGTCGCACCAGCCTCGGCCACTTCCGGCGATCTGCGATCGTTTCTCGCCAGGTTTCTTTTCTTCGGCGATGACGTTTACAAGCATGTCCGCGATTTGTCTGGCGGAGAAAAGGGAAGACTCGCTCTCGCCAAACTGATCTACTCGGGCGTGAACGTGCTCGTCCTCGACGAGCCTACTAATCATCTCGACATTCCGTCGCGGGAAGCTTTGGAAGCTGCGCTGGAAGCATACGGAGGCACGATTGTGACCATCAGCCACGATCGCTTTTTTCTCGATCGGGTCGCGACCCAAATACTAGCGCTCGACGGGAAAGGCAACGTCGAGCACTACAACGGCGATTACACGGAATATCACGACTGGAAGGCGGCGAAGCTCCAACGATCCGGCATAGACCAAAAAAAGAAATCGAGGCCAGATGCGGCGCGAAGCCCGCAGTCGTCTGGGGATAAACGATCAGCCAAGGTTTCAACAAATCCTGCCAGGCGCCGAAAAGAGCTGCGTGAGCGCGACGCGCCCAAGGTCAGAGTGATAAAAAAGGCGCGCGAAGTTGAAATCATCGAATCTGAAATTACGGCGGGCGAAAAACGTCTCGCCGAATTGACCGCCGAGATGCTCAAGCCTGAGATCGCACGGGACATTACTCGATTAGTCGAGGTACACGACGATTATGAGAAGACAGAAGCTCGTCTTTCCGATCTAATGGACGAGTGGGAACGGGCCGAGAATGCAATCTCATCGAGACGGTAGAGATAGGTTGCCAACCTTTTGCGTTTTGGGCGGGCCGGGACTATGGTTCCTACGCTTTTATGAGCCTGGCTCACTGAGGTTTCAATATTAGCGACATCCCGCACGCCTCCGTCAAGCAACTTGCAAACAAGATCAAGGGATTCAGCAACCGGCCTCGGATGGCGTTCTTTCTCGGAGCCGGTGCATCCCGCCAGAAAAGATCACATCCAGCCGAGCTAGCCAGAGTGGATTATTGAAGCCCCCGGCGGGAGGAGCATTTTGCACTGATTCTGTTACGTTGAGATAGAGCCAGTTGAACCATTTGAGACCATCTTCGCCGGGCAGAACGGCGTCAATCGCCTTCATTACCTGGATGACGTCGTTTATATCAGACGGAGCGGCGCTGGTGGTTATATTATTGAGCGCAACATCGGTCGGATCAATCATGATCGCTCCTTAACAATCCGAGGGTGATGTGATTCGACGTTTTTTTGGCCTTTAAAGGCCGAAAATGCAAGTAATATGGGAGGCAGATTAGACCCGTCGGATTATTCTGAAGGTGGGTAAATACATGACTGATGTTTCTGAGAAGCATTTCTTTCGTCAGCCTCGCGGATTTGCGACCAGATCGGAAATGAAGCGGCGGATCATGCTGTGCACTTCCGCGTTGTCGTTCACGATTAAGAGTTTGAGCGGTATTCCTGACTTTACTTTGAATGCTTTATTCGAGGCGGAGCGATGTCTGAGAGCCCGATGACGCCTATCGGCATCTCGCTAAGCTCAGCGGCGGAGGGCCGGCTAACTCGCTTGGCCCTCCGCCGGAGATTCTTGACAGGCCGGCTGACACCTTGATGTCTCTGCCATCACAGACTGTCAAAAGTGAAGGTCTCCCACGGCCCAACCTGCGTCGCATCGGTGTGGATGATGCTGGAGGCGTCATTGGGGCCGCCGAGGCCGCCACCGTTGACTGCCGTCAGGTAATAGCCAGAGGTCGTGCGGATCGCGTAGGTGCCATCGGGCTGCTCGATCAGGACGAGGCTCTCCCACGGCCCGACCTCCGTCGCGTCGGTGTGGATGATGCTGGAGGCGTCGTTGGGTCCGCCGAGGCCGCCGCCGTTGACTGCCGTCAGGTAATTGCCGGTCATGGTCTTGAGCGCGAAACGCTTGTTCGTCGTGTCGAGCGGCACCAGCGTGAACTTCTCCCACGGCCCGATCTCCGTCGCGTCGGTGTGGATGATGCTGGAGGCGTCGTTGGGGCCGCCGAGGCCACCATTGTTGACCACCGTGATGAAGTTCCCGCTGATGGTACGGATTGCGACGTTCGGCCCGATTGGAACGTTCAGCCCGAAGTGGACGTATCGCGGCTCAATATTCGATGGCAGTGCACCGCCTTGCAGTGTGTAGCCGGAGGCGATGAAGGTGGTGCCATCGGGAGCATGCGGACGGCAGGTAACGTAGTCACCCCACTTGCCGTCTTGCGGTCCACTCGTGCCCGCTTTAGTGTCGGCGAGCAGCCACGCCGGATCTTGCCACAGGCCGACGACATGGGTAGGGAAGATGGCACCGCCACCGCGAAACAGGCTGACACCGACGCCGCCGGCAGTGTTCGCGCAGGCGTCCGGATAAGCGTAGGCGAAAGTGCTGCTCCAGATGTCAGGCTCGCTGACCAGCGCCTTGGTCGCGGCGTCTATGCGGACGGCGCGCACATAGGGTTGCGGACGACCGGTCTGCGTGTTTGCCGTCCAGAGGAACCCGATCACTCCGCTCGCGAGGAAAGCGCCGGTGATGCGGCCGTCCGTGCGGCTCAGCCAGTTCCTTCCGTCCGGGCCGGGCGCGTTGTACACCCCGCCGGTCCACGCCGTCACGTTCACGTCGTTGAACGTAACCGTGGTCGACGATTCCGGCCAGGTGAAGACACGTACCTGCGACGAGTTGTTGTGACTGCCGAAATACATCGTGTCGGTCGCGCCCAGAGTGCAGCGCAGCGAGCCGTTTTGCGTAGTCGAAAAGTAGTTGTACGACAGCGCACTACCGGCAGCCAGGCTGTCGAGCGAGATCCGGAACACGACCGCGCGTTGCCACGCGTTGGTACTCCCGCTGTATGAGTTCGTGGTGACGTAGAGGTAGTTATTCGACAGCGCTGCGCTGTTGTAGTCGAACCATTCCGCCGCCCAGGCAGAATTCACATCGCCCGGCTTTAGATCGTGAAAGAAGTCGTACACGCCCCCACCCTTTCCTTTCTTGACCACTACTCGCAGGGTGTTCGTGTTGTTTTGCTTGATGTATTGCAGCAGCCAGATGGTGATGTTTCGTGTCGGATCGTAGATGAGAGTTTGGTCGCAGCAAAAGCCGCCGTCAGCGGCAGGAAAGGTCGTGAACGGACTAACGTACGCCCACGACGTAGCGTCGTCGACTGAGCGCGCGGCGTACCAATTGCCGCTGTAATATATCTCCGCGCCATTGTTGGCGAGGCTCGGTTCGCCGACCGTGCTGGTTTGGCCACTGGTTGCTGTTGTTGGCAAGGCGATATTTTTGAAGAGGGTCACATTGCTGGGCATGGTAATCTCCTGTCGATCGCGCGTGGATGACGCGAGCGGTTCGTGAGCGTTATGCGGTTTCGCCGTCGGCCGGCATTACGTCGGTCTCCGGCACGTCGGATGGTTGCTCCTGCACCTCACTCAACGGCCCGCCTTCGAGAGACGGTCCCGCGGGCCTTCGGCGCGTACTAATCGCGTCCTGGCGTGCCTGAAGTTCTTCTTTGGAGAGCGGGGGCTGCTCCTCGGCGGGCGCCAGCCCTTCCGGCGGAGCGCTCTGCGGTTCGGGCAACTGCGCTACTCCGGCTTCAATCACGCCGTCGGCATCCTGTGGAAAGTTGGACACGGTGATCTCCTTCTCTTGTTATCTCTTAATACGCATGGGCGGCCAGACTTGCTGACGCATTGATTTGGTCGCTGCGTGGGAATCAACGGTGCCGGGCGGTAAGCCGGCATCAATTAAGAAATACTGATGTCGACTTTATACACCTCAAGCTGTTGATTTGCAACGATAAGACAGCTAAAGCAAAGAGGCGGAGTTAACTCTTACTCAGCGATTGGCGTCCCGTAAGAGATTTGAACTCCTTACCGCCGTGAAAGAGACCCAATTGACTGTTAATCAAAGGCAGTCCGTGGCATGGATACACTCTACGGCACGGTAAACTGCGATTAGAGGAGGTCACGCCACGATTGAAATGCGCTCATCGAGAGGATGCTACGGCCGTCGAGCGTAAGCGAGAAAAATATCTTGCTCAGAGTTGCAATTTGGAAGTCATTCGCGGCATGGCCCTTCAAATTTGGCATGAACTGCGGACCACTGGTAACACCACGCCTGAAGCCGTTTTCAACGAGTGGGAACAGCGAGCTATTGAGTTTTTAACGCCACATTATTGAGCGGACGCGGCTGGAGAAATTTATCAGCGTTGCAGCCATGGCCAATCGTTCCCACGTGTTGTTGATCAACAACGGGATTGGTTTCAGGGTTTCTTTGCTGAATACCGGAAGCGATTCATCTCAGAAAATGAATAGTTCTGGACGGAGGATCGAGGAGACCCTATTTGGCCAATTGATTTGCCTGGGAAGGGCGAGTAGATAGTTCGCCCAAATTATTAACCGCGGATCCAATGGCTTAGTTGCTTTCATCAAAGCCACCGTCGCACTCGTTGACAGTATTCCGCATACTCTCGCGGATACATCTTCGCTACATGCTCCTCTTCGAGACGTACCTGAACTCCGATTAAGACCAGGCCAAGAATTAATATCAGCAGAGTAAGAGCGTTTGGAATAATCAGAAAGAGGCCCGAAAGCATCATTACTCCTCCGATATATATTGGATTTCGTGAGATCCGAAAGAGTCCTTTTTGAACCAGCGGCGTACGGTGTTTGGTGTCTATCCCAATTCGCCATGCTTCTCCCATTTGAGCTTGGGCGATGATGATCCAAACCAAAGAGAATATTACGAAGGATGCGCCGATCCACCGCAACGTCGGATGCTCGAGCCATCGGATTGGAGCTAGGTAAGCGTAAGCGGCGGGCGAGAGTGCATAGACAAGCACAACCAGAACCAATAGCGCGAAAGCTAGCTTGTAGGCGCGGCCGATGAAATCGTGAGCAATATCAAAGTTCATGAAGGTAACTGGATTGATGCCGGTCTTCTTCCAGACAACATAAGACCGCCAGAAAAGAGTCATGAATAGGTATGCCAGGAAGGCAGCAGGAAGAAAGCATCTGAAGAACATATTCCGCACTTTATTCACGTAAAGGAATGAGTTCAATCGTCTCGGCGTAATTTCAACGTGTTGTCAGCAGTGCCACTCATTTCATGATGCGACCGACGCGGGACTTGTAGGGAACGACCTAGGCGATTCATTCCTTCCTCAATTGAAATCGCAGGCTCGTAGCCGAGGTCGTTCCTCGCAGCGCTGATGTCGAACCAATGAGCAGTAGCCAGTTCGCGCGCCACAAACCGCGTCAGCAGCGGTTCTCCTGAAAGCCTCAATACACGATGAAGATTCTCCAGGAGACTGCCAAAAAGGTAGGCGAGCCTAGGGCGGACTGACCGTATGTCTGGCTTTAGAGACGCAGCCCGAAGAAGCTTCTCTAGCAACTCGCCAATGGGCAGAGGCTCCCCATTGGTGATGAAGTAGGCTCTCCCGGCACAGGGCGCCAAAGAGGTTAGGCGATCAACGGTAAGCACATGTGCGGCGGCGGCATTGTCGATGTAGGTAGAGTCAACGAGATTCCGTCCGTCACCGATCAGCCGCAGCCGACCTGACTGTGCGAGCTTAAGTATGTGCGGAACGATGTGCGTATCGCCCGGTCCCCAGATCAAATGAGGTCGTAAAGCAATGGTGGCTAGATGTTCTGAGTTTGCGGCTAGAACAAGTCGTTCAGCCTCAGCTTTCGTTTTGGGGTAAGGGCTGAGATAACGGCGTGGATAAGGTGCCGACTCGTTCATGCCTTCATCATCATGTCCGGTGAAGACGACACTCGGAGAACTGGTATAGACAAGCTTGGACACACGGTAGTGTTTACACAATTCGAGCACATTGCGCGTTCCGACTACGTTGGTGTTGTAGAACTCGCGATACGCGCCCCACACCCCCACTTTGGCGCCGACGTGAAATACAATCTGACAACGCTCGATGGCTCGTGCGAGGCTGTCCAGATCTCCGAGGTCGCCGCGAAAGCACTCGATGCCTAAACATTCGAGGTCGGTATACTTCCCCCTTTGAAACGTGCGAACCTCATACCCCCGCTAACGAAGGCGATGAACGATGGCGCGTCCGAGAAAACCGCCGCCGCCTGTGACAAGAACTTTCATTCAAGCCCTCCTTCGAGCAAGCACGGCGAGTTTCCAACGAGCGATCTTGAGGTTATGGGCGGATCGAGAGGAATGCCCGAACAAAAGAAAATCGGGTGTTAAACGCAGCCAAGCAGCGGTCTGCGAATTAGACTCCGCAATCTGCAACAACGCAGTCATCCTTGCGTCCACAACCCACTGAGTAGCTTCGCCGCAAGTTGGCCCGGTCAGACTTGTTTGTCTTTGGGCTTCTCGATTACGCGATCGCTTTAACGAGCGAGTCACAGAAATGTGTGAGGAAACTGATGGGCAAATTGATTTTGGCCAGAACCGTCTTCGATTCCTGGGCAAAATTCTAACCACACTTACTCTGCAAAAACTTGGTAAATCCTCCCACGGGACATCCGATCGTAAGTAGAGATAACAGAGAATTATTGCGATGCGAATAGCCGCCGTTCACTGTCTTCTTCCAGAGAACGAAATTGGAAATGACGAGGTTTTGGATCTCGCCTGTTATTACAGTCGCGGTAAGTTTCCGGGCAGTTTGGATGACTTAAGAAACTCGATCCGTCAATCTCTTGTCGCGACAGGCATCCGCACACGATTCTGGCGAGGCAAGGGCGTTCGTCCCTTGGATCTCATCGCCGACTCCTACCGCGCGATCGTGGGTCAAGCCGGAATCAGTCCCAAGGATGTCGATATTCTTATCTACGTGGGAATCGACCGAGGCTTCGTCGAGCCGGCCAATGCTTGTTTCGTCGCCAGCAAGCTCGGCCTGAGGCAAACTCGCGCCTTCGATATCGTTGACGCGTGTATGGGATGGTGCACAGCACTTCAAGTATCACAGGCTCTAATCGCGAAAGGAGACGCCCATAACGTACTCGTAGTGAGCAGCGAGTGTCCGATGGATTTGGGTGGCACCATCCTTCCGCGAAGTTTCACGATTGGAGATATTGATGAATTGCGTTGGAAGTTTCCCGCATTTACGCTGGGTGAAGCTGTCTCTATTACTTTGCTCTCAACTTCCGAGAACTCCTTTCGGTTTCACGTGTCTTCGGACTCTTCTAAGGCCGATCTGTGTACGATACCTCTGTATAAGTTTGGAGAGTATTCAGACCCTTCAGTAAAGCTTGAGGGTAAACAGCAATTCGACTTCTCAGCTTATGGTTTCAACCTATTTGCCTCTGGATACTCGGATTGTATCGCGGTATGCCAACAGGCGCTTCGGGAACTGGTGAAACTTCCGCAACTTATTTTTCCGCATTCGGTGTCCTCAACCGCTGTAAATAAAGTGTCGAAGCAACTGGGGGTTGATGGCCGCATCTTCTCCACATTCGAACACACTGGAAACATCGCAACGTCCTCAGTGCCGGCGAATATCCATTTCGCTCTACGCTCAGGGAAACTCAAATCCGGCGATTACTGTCTTGCCTGGATTTCAAGTAGTGGATTAAAGCACGCAGCGTTCGACATCTACCTTTGAGTTAATTTGCGCGGGTTTTCGGTCTCATACGAATCTCGATAGCACCGCTATGAGCGCCGGCAAGAATATGGTTAGAAGAGATTTCACGTTCGTATAGACCACATATTCTTTCTGAAGATCATCAAGCCAGCGCGTAAATTCAGTGTCGTTGGCCACCTTTCCTTCCCTCCGAAGGGTACGAAGATCTTTTTGGATTCTGAAGTAGGGATAAAAGCACATCGTCAGCATAGTGAGAGAAAACGTAACTCCCCAACAGACTGTCATTGCCGTCGAGATATTTTGGAATGAGCCATATGCTTCTCCAGGCGCAATCGATGTGAGTGGAAGGCGAAAGAAAAGCCCCGTGCCGATGGTGCTAGTCATCAACACGGCACTCAGAACGTAAACGTAGCTCTGAAACGCTTGTATCTTGCTATCGAGGTCCTGTTTTTGACTTTCAGACAGCTGCTGATCGTTGATGGCGTTTCTGACGACCGCAAGGTCTCGCCCAAGGTTGAAACAAGTCAGCACTATGACAACCAGCGCGAGCACGATTCCGATGCCAGACAGGAAGGAAAACAGGTAGATGCCTGGAAAAGCGTTGCTGCCGAAGAGTACGCCAGGAAAAGACCTGAAGTACGGGGAGAAAAGTGGCGAATGTTCGAGCACTCGATAGACTCGTTCATGTGATAGCCGAGCTAAAACGGGATCGAAAGAATCAGCAATTACGAACATTGCGAGAATCACGACAACAAATGAATACACGCCGATTTCAATCGCTTTTCGTTTTGGTTCAGAAATATTCTCGCGCAATCGCCGCCTCAGCATGATGATCACGAGCATTGTTACGATTACCTGCGCGACAGCTGAGATGAGATAGAAGATATACATCTCCGGGTTGGGGGTAGCCGTGCTTGAATACTCAATAGCAATGATCCTATTCACTTCAGCAGTAGGCACAAAAAGCTGCAGGAGAATCGTTACGCTCGTGAAAGGCACCAGCGTTAACAAGAAAATAAAAACGCCTATCTTGATTTCCTCGAAATCGAACCATGCGGCTATGGAGGACATCATCTCAGAGTTTCAGGAAGAGATAATTCTCTGTTATCCAAACAAAAATAAAAACCAAGGCAAGTCTTGAGTCGCTTCATTATCCTACCAATTTCCGACAGCGACAACATTTTGAGGAGAAAAGACACGCTCCTGCCCAGTGCTATTAGCGATAACTCCTTGTTATCCAAAGCGAGAGTGCAATGTGCCTTCGAGCGTGCGGTTTGAGACGGCAGATTATGACCCCAAAACACGTTCGGGAACAATAGAAAAAACTCAAGAGTCTACCTATTAGGTTGCGGTTTGCGGCATTTAATCGCGAGCCTTGAATCCGAGAACCTATGTAACTAGACTCACTGCGGTTTTCCCACCTACCAAGATTTACTCAGATTTTCAAATTTTTAGACAGTTCAAAACGAACTGTCTTTGGAGGTGCATGTGCATGTTGCTCGCCCAAGCGATTGATGTATTCTTCGATGGTTATTTTTCAACACATGAGCGCAGCGTAAAAACGAAGGTCGCGTACCGCGCGGACCTTCTCCAAGTTGCGACTTATGCGCCCCGTGATCTTGACCTGGCCTCACTCAGCCCTACGTTCATAGAAGCGTGGGCGAGAGACTTACAAAGCAAGAAATATTCGCCCGCGTCAATGAGACGAAAAATGGTAGTTCTAAAAGTGTTTTGTTCTTACTGGGTCCGAAAGGGCGCTCTCAACGAGTCGCCCTTTTGGCGAGTCAAACTCAGTTTGGGCAGAATTCGGCAACTTCCTCGTGCACTAACTGAAAATGAAATGCGCGATCTTCTAAACCAAGCTAAACGCAGCAAGACTAACTCGTCGGTTCCGCGTAAGACTACGGTTTTGTCCAAAGGCAGATCATCAGTATCGATCAGTTCCTATCGCGCTCTCCGGAATTTAGCGATCGTTGATTTGCTATTCGCGACGGGCATGAGAGTGGGCGAGGTTTCTTCCCTCAACATCGTGGATTTCGCTGTATCGGAGTCATGCTTTCGCGTCAAAGGGAAGGGAGGCAGAGATAGGCTCGCTTTTTTAGTTGATGAACAAACCCGCCGAATTCAGCAACAGCACGCAAGACTGCGAGCGAAGCTAGATTCTGCTAATCCGGCCCTGTTCCTTAATTCCGCGGGGCAAAGATTAACAACACAAGGGATCGCAAACATCATTTCACAGTTTCGGAAGGATGCGGGAATTGATCGGCATATTACTCCTCATATGCTGCGCCATACAGTGGCGACCTTGTTACTTCGGAACGGCGCCGATATTAGGGTGGTGCAGGAGTTCCTCGGCCATGCGTCGATCGCGACAACTCAACGTTATACGCACGTCAGCAAGGATCATATGATAGAGGTGCTGCGAAAGCGACATCCATCATTCAACCTGCGCGCAGCTTCTTAGAATAGGTTATAGGGCAGTTTCCTGTTGCCAGGGTGTGTTGTTCGCTTGACTATGTCTTTTTCATATAGCTAAATAACTCTGCATAGGCGCGTAGCTCAGTTGGCAGAGCGCTGCCTCGACACGGCAGAGGTCTGGGGTTCAAGTCCCCACGCGCCTACCATCTGACTTCGTTCACTCCGAATCCTTCTCTAACCTATGCTCCTTCACATGACCGATTCAACTAACAACCGGTCACACAGACTCTCCTACTAGTTGGTGCTCAAGCGCGTCGCCTTCTTATGAGGCGAACCAGCGGTTCACTTCCAAAATAAACGAGCCAGCCTGTTACGCCGAGCGAGGCGCACGCGGCAAAAATTATGACCGGCTGACGACGCGCGCCACTGGTTGACGAGAACGCCACAAGGGCGCCAAGAGAAATGGCTACAAAACCGAAAGCATTCTGTGCAATCGATACGAATGAAAGAGTAGTTGCCCGAATTGCAGGGTTCGGTACGGCCGACGCAAGGAACTTATTCTTCGAGAGCTTGATAACTTCTTCGCTTCCCTTTGCGAACGCAACGCTAAGTAAGAACGGCGCGACTACAACCGCTGACAGAAAACTATTTTCTACCAACATTCGCATCACAAGCAGAAGCGACGCGCCGAAAAGGAACGATACGTTGATGAAAACAGCTTTCTCGAAGACCGATTGTAGCTTCTCTGGCTTGCTGCGGTGACCCAACCACTTACCCATCGAGGCGCCAAGTACGCGCGCTACCCCGAGAATGATGCCCAGCCACAACGCATATGATTCGGAGAGATTGACGTGGTCTTCAGTCCCGCTTGCGTGGACGAAGCTCGTAAAGAACCACGAAAGGACAATCCAACACGGGAATGGTAGGACGAGAATTGTGATCAACCGGCGCACAGGCGTGTCATCTGACCTTAGATCCGCGAAGGCATTGCTCAGTTTAGACATGATCAATTTGTAGGCACTCAGCCGCTGCGGATCCTTGAGACAGTCAAAATCGTTGCTGCGGTTGTTGAACATTTCGAACCGCGAACTTCTCATGCGAGGAAAGGGTGGGTGAGATCACCGCGCCAGCGAGGCATAATAGACTGGCTATAACCGCAAGTATGATTCCGCCGGAGCTTCCTGCGAGCCGCCAGGTTAGTAGGACAGTAGTAATGGACAGCAGGATCGCCATATTCTGAATCAGGGCCGACCAGTCGAAAGTTCTATTGATAATGGCAATGTAATTCTCAGGATCCGCTGTCTTGCACTCGTCACATAACCAAGCCTCTATGCTGCCTTCCAAAAACGCCTCGCCAGTGGCCATTGCGATCTGAGCCAGAATCAAAGCCGCTGCCACTGCGCTTCGCGCTGCGCCCGAGGAGTTCGACTGGAGGCCGACGATCACGCACGCGATGATGAGAATGATTGCGACGAAACGACACCAGAAGCTCATCGCGATCGCGCGCGCCCTGCCATACGCATCAGCGAGAGCTCCTGTTGGTCCTTCGGCGAGTACTTGGAAGACCAATTGCGACGCAATCAGCGTCATAGACAGACCGCTGCTCATTGAGACTTGTGCCTTGGGCAATAAGGCTCTTAGTGTGGGTTCTATGAGGAGAAACTGTAGAACTAGGAATCCGAAGTATGCGACATCGTTAATGCCATTTAAGAGTACATAAAACCGAGTCGTGTGGTTTACGGTCATCGTTCTGCCCTCCTGTATCGTTCGACCAATGCCTTGAATCGGGCGTGGTTTCGCATCTCCAAAAGATCATTGTCTGTCAAGGCAGTGTTGACGTAGGCGGGATATCTGTCGAACGCCTGTTCGAGGTCAGCAAAGATCTCGTCGTCTGAGCATGAAAAATCCTGATCACGGCGCGCAATATGCTTGATGCAGGCAAGGTTGTAATAAGCCTTTGCAATGATGCTCGCCTCTGGGTGGCTCGCTTGTTCCATTGCGGTTTTCTTCACCAACTCCTCAAGGGTGTAGATTGACTCTGGATAAACGGAACTCGGTAAGTACGTCCGCGTTACCGCCACATCGATCAACGTTTCAAGATGCTCCGGGTTGAGGCTAAGAGCTTTCTGGAATACTTCAAGTGCGGTGACTATTCGACCACTCTTTCGTAATTTCAGGGCTTCGGTACGAAGTTCTTCGAAGCTGACGGCCACGTAGTCATCTTTGGAAAGTGCCAGCGCAGATGGCTCAAACGATCCGATGGGCGGCACAAAGGAGCCCATGGAACGCAGAATCGCGACCAACAGCCTCGAATGCATTCTTTCCTTCGAGAGGATCTCCGCAAGCACATCCGAATCACTTCGTTCGGGCCCGGCGTCTACCGGCACCTGTGGCGCCTGATCGAGCTTCTCTTTGAAATCTGGCCATAGCTTGTCGAAAAGAATTCTAAGTCCATTCTCGGACTGACACGGTTCAGACTGGGCCACTAACGTGTTGTTCAGTTTGCTCAGGAGTTTGAAGGTCCCGTCTTTATCCGCTTGAACAGCTTGAAACAGACTTAGAGGACCTGACACCGATGCCGGCGAGCAATCGATGAGATAGGGAATTACAGCGGATGACAAGCCAGGCGTGCCGTATCCAGAAATCCCCGCAAGAGGTTGTCAAGACCGAAGCTGATCAGGACCAGCGTATGCTTCTGGCGTATGAACACAAGAACTCTAACGCTTGGTATGAGGCCACGATGTGAGTCTCCTTGCGGCGCGCGCATTCTGAGTGACAAGTATGTTCGCCAGAGACTTTTGAGCGTGACCGTAGAAGTGGTTGCTCGAAATAACGTGCAGCGAAGCCGCATGTTTGTTCAAGTTTCTGGAACCAGAAATCTCATAGATACGATCGAAATCGCCAACAACCTAGGATTTTCATTTCCGCTGAGCTTAATTTGGCTGACAGGGTAGGCATTAGCCGAACCAAGCTGAGGTCATATATTGAGAAGCAAGGAAAGTTGTCCCCTCTCAATTACCTAATCGAGCGGAATACGAAAGCTAAGAAGCGCAGACGTGCGGGATAATGCCGTCAGCGGTTCGAGGAGTCTCGCCAAGGCTTTTCGTGGCACGTCAATGGGCGCCGCGTAACGACCAGTTAATCCTCATACCTGCGACGGTACTAACCTTGACGTTACCGGCGATTGGACTTGTTAGGGGGAATGTAAATGTGAGCGCCCCGTTGGTTAGATCGGGTATACGTGGAAAAGCTGGATGCGATACGTGACTTGATTGTCGGCGCGGACGATCGCTCTTATCCAGTCACGTTCGAAATACCAACGGTTGCCTCTCGCAATGCACTCGAGAATTGACACGGTAGGGGTCAGCGGTTCGAGTCCGCTCGTGCCTACCAACACTATTTCGAAGTCCTAATACATTAACCTAATATGGAGCTCGAACTGCTTAACGACTTTTGTAATCCGGCAGGCTTGATTACGGAAAGGAACAGCGGGAGAAGGAATTTCTCTCACGGTGCCAGTATCCGAGGGATTGTCGATCTCGAAGACATCATCGCCGAGTTGTGTATCTGCGCGAAGCCGTGAAAGTTAGGGTCGAACATTTATGAGGGTGAGAATTTGTAACCCTCCCTAAAAACCGGGCCATTGAAAAGTAGAGGTTTCCGGGGCAGCATAGGCAGCTCGAAGGAGACCTTATGAAGCGAAGCAAGTTCAGTGAGACCCAGATCATCTCGATCTTGAAAGC
>DASQYL010000025.1:0-10149 GCA_035639235.1 Pyrinomonadaceae bacterium
CGCCGTCGCGGAGCATGCGAACCTGGCGAACTCTGAAAAAGATCGCGCGTTCGTGTTAATGCAGTACTTCGGCTATTTGCGCCGCAATCCAAACGACCCACAGGATAGCGACTACACCGGATACGAGTTCTGGCTGAACAAACTCGATGCTGCCAACGGCGACTTTGGCGCCGCCGAAATGGTCAAGGCTTTTATCACCTCAGACGAATACCGGTCGCGTTTTAGTCAATAAATTCCTCGCCCAAACGCGCCATCCATCCGTCTGAATGCGTGGGCCGGAATAATTTATTGACAGCCCTAAAGACGGCCCGGTACACTCGAAAAACCTCAACGGTGCGTAGGCGCCATTCGGACCAGAGCCGGCCCCGTTTCTGGACCATTCTTACTCGGGCCAGGAGAAGCAGATGAAACTAACCATCGCGACCATCATAATCGCAGTTGCAGTCGGGGTTGTTTGCGGCCAGGCTCCCACGTTGAGAATTCAAACCGACGATCCGAACCTGCCGTCAGATCTTTATTACGGCAATGTAAAAGTAAAGCCCTTGCGCGTGCGGCCCGGAACCAATCCGCCGCAGTTCATCACGATCGACGATTCAGATTTTTTTGTGCAGCAGCAGTACATCGATTTTCTGAATCGCTTCCCCGATGCGTCGGGGTTTAGTTTCTGGTTAAATCAGATCACGAGCTGCGGCAGCAACCAGCCATGCATCGATGTCGCTCGCATCAACGATTCGGGCGCTTTCTTTCTCTCGATTGAATTTCAACAAACGGGTTATCTGGTAGAGCGCATGTACAAATCGGCATACGGCGATGCGAGCGGCAATTCGACATTCGGCGGCAATCACACTGTCACCGCACCAATCGTGACGTTCGCTCAATTCATTCCCGATGTGAAGCAGATCGGCAACGGCGTTATCGTCAACGTTGGCAATTGGCAACAACAACTGGAAGCGAACAAGGTTTCGTTCAGCCAGACGTTCGTGCAACGCTCGCAGTTTACCAGCGCCTACGCGACGTCAATGTCTCCTGCCAACTTTGTTAAGAAGCTTGGCGACAATGCCGGAGTTCCCGCTAACGATCCTGATCGCACGAAGGCGGTGAACGAATTCAACGGCGCCGCAGATACCAGTGACGTAGCAGCGCGCGGACGCGCATTACGCGACATTGCTGAGAACGCAAGCGTGTTCAATGCAGAACAGAACCGCGCGTTCGTGCTGATGCAGTATTTCGGCTATTTGCGGCGCGATCCGAACGGCACACCTGACACCGATTACACCGGTTATGATTTTTGGCTGACCAAACTCAACCAATTCAACGGCAATTTTATCAGCGCCGAAATGGTGAAAGCGTTCATCACCGCGTCTGAGTACAAAACCCGGTTCTAGACAAACAAACGATATTTCGTTTTGACGAGAGGCTAGCTGTTCGCAGCTAGCCTTCTTGTTTTCGAGTATGATCGGTTCGGAATAAAAATCGGTGGCATTCGCCGATGAAGCTCGAAGCCAACCGCCGTGTCAGAACCGGGAGCGGTAGCGACCGGATCATGCGGCGTCTGCGTGAAGCTCATCCTCGATTTACTGATATTGTGTAACGACCTTGGACCCGGTCGCTACTGCTACCGGTTCTGACACAGTTGCTGATTTCCCGATCTGTTTGGCTCTGTGCTATCTCTCTGTATCTGTGTTTTGATCTGCAAGCCATTTGAATCAAATAGCTTTGTCCGCACCTGACCTCAGCATTGTCATTCCCGCGCTCAACGAAGCCGACAACCTTCGTCTGCTGTTGCCGTTGATTCAGAACGTAATCGGCGAACTTGGCATCAAGGCGGAAACAATCGTCGTCGATGGTGGATCGACCGATGATTCATCCGCAGTCGCGGCCGCCCAAAATGCGCGCTTTATCGAACAAAGCGAGCGCGGCTATGGCGGCGCGCTGCTCGCCGGGTTCGCGGCCGCGCAAGCTCCGTATCTCGCGACCATGGACGCCGATCTTTCGCACCCTCCGATTTTCATCAAAGATTTCTGGCGCGAGCGCCTCTCGGCGGACGTGCTGATTGCCTCTCGCTATGTTCGCGGCGGCCGCGCGGACATGGCGCTCAGCCGCCGTTTCCTCAGCACAATTCTTAACCGAACGTACTCGATATTGCTCGGCGTGCGAGTGCGCGATCTTTCGAGCGGCTTTCGCATGTACAAGGCAGCCGTGATCAACCAAGTCAATTTTCAGGGACGCGATTTCGATGCGCTGGAAGAGATACTCGTCCGCATACGCGTAGGCGGCGGCCGCATCAAGGAAGTGCCCTTTCATTATCAGGTGCGACAGTCGGGCAAGTCTCACGTTAAGCTGATGAAATTCGGTTGGGCCTTTTCGAAGACGCTTTTGCGGATGTGTCGATTGCGATACTTGAAGTGATCGCGGAGTATTCCTTCTCTAGCCCAGCGGTTTACCGCGACGGTCCGAACGCTTAACTCAAGCCAGCGTTCGTTCGTAAATTCGGTAGGTTGCCCGCGCTGTGGCATCCCAACTGAAATTCTTTGCGCGCGCGCGTCCTCTCGCGATTAGATCGTCTCGATGCCCACCGTCTGTCAGCAACTGGATGATGCTGCGAGCTAGTGCGTTCACGTCCAGAGCGTCAATCAGAATGGCCGCCTCTCCGAGCGTCTCCTGCAACGGCGCGATTCGACTGGCAATCACCGGCGCGCCGCATGCCATCGCCTCCAACGGCGGCAAACCGAATCCTTCGTAAAGCGACGGGTAGATAAACGCGCCACAGGAAGAATAGAGTGTCCGCAATTCGTGATCTTCCAAATATCCGGTGAAGCGCAGCCGCTGGGCAAACGTTTCATCGCGCAATGCGAACGTTTCATCCATTAACCAACCTTCGCCTCCGGCGATCACGAGTTGCGGACGCAACGGAGTCTCATGAATGATCTGCGCGAAGGCTTTGAGCAATGTCAGCAGGTTCTTCCGCGGCTCCAAAGTGCCGACAAACAAGAGAAACGTTTCTTCGATCCCGAGACTTTTTCGTACCAGCAAGCATTCTGCCGGCGTCTCCGGGTGAAACGACGCGCGCGGGGCTTCATGAATCGCCGTCACTTTCGCCGGCCTTACATTGAGATGCGAGCATAATTCCTGCTTCACCACTTCAGTGGGTGTAACGACCGCTTTCGCAATCTTAACCGCCAGCGGCAGACGCAGACGCATGCGTCGCGCGAGTTGCTTCCGATGCAACTCGGGATAAAGTAGCGACGAAAGATCGTGCACCGTTAAGACCGTTCGCCGCCGATTCCATAAAGGCAACTCGTAATTCGTCCCGTGAAAAAGATCGAGCCGCTCGCGGCGCAGATAACGCGGCAAATAAAACGACCACCAACGGCCGCGAACGCTTTTCAGATCGAGATTAACGAGTTGCAAATTGGGCCGCGAAGCACGCTCCCATTGCTCGATGACTGCCGCATTGAATGCGTGGGGGGCAATCAGTTGAAATTGATCTGCGGGAAAATTCTGCGCGAGCGCGCGCGCTAGTTCGAAGGTGTAATGGCCGACGCCGGTCAGAGGTTCACAAAGCGGATAGCCATCGAGTCCTATGCGCATTCTTGTCAGAACCACCTGCGTTAGCGGGTGGGTGAAAACCGAAGATCAATCCACCTGCGTTAGCGGGTAGTGGGTTAGCGCGAGTTATAAAGGCTATTGCGCAGTGAGATCAACCCGCCCGCTAACGCAGGCGGTTCCGACCTCATTGTCCGAACCGTTGCCGGTATTCGCTGGATGAGAGGAAGGCCTTGACCATTTCGGCCTTGATATAGTCGCCGTTGAACTGATTAAGCTTGCCCAACCAGAAGTTGTAGCCCGCGTAATCGCTGTCCGGAGCGTCGTTTGGATTGCGCTGGAGATAACCAAAGTACTCCATCAAGACGAACGCTTTGTTGAACTCCTGCTGATAAAGCATCGAGTCTTCGGCGACGTCGCGCAATGCGCGGGCGCGCGCGGCGTTGTCAGTCAGCGGCGCCGAATTGAATTCACCAACCGCGGCCGCACGGTTTGGCGCAGAATTTGACGCGACCCCTGCGTTGCTGTAAAGCGCGTCAACAAATTCCTGTGCCGTGGTGAGGTTCTGATACTTGCTGACGAAATCAGGCCGCATCACAAAACTCGCAAAGTAATTTTGCTTGTTCGTCTCCAACGTCGTTTGCCAATCGCCCTGATTGACGATGACTCCATTGCCGATGGCTCGCATGTCCGGCAAGAACTGCTGGCGCGTGATTGGCACCGGCGCCTGGTTACTATTGAGATTGCCGAACGCAGCTTTGTAAGTTCGATAGACCAGATAACCGGTCTGCTGAAACTCGATCGAAAGGAAGAATGCCGCCGAGGTGTTGATGCGCTGCACCGCGATACAGTTCGCGTCGGTACCGCACTGATTGATGTTGTTGGTCCAGAACTGAAGTCCGGAAGCGTCGGGAGCACGATTCAGGAAATCCTGGTATTGCTGCGTGACAAAGAACCCCGTGCCGTCGATCGGATTGGGCAGCGGCGATCCACCCGCATTGATCGTGATATGCGGCGCCGTCGTCTGGTCCCGACTCGATGCTCCTCCGACGGCGATGACGATTGGCAGATCGCCGACGTCCACAGTTGCCGGCAAGACGAAAGTTACTAGATCCGTCCCCGGTAAATCGGATGCCGTGTTACTTGTTCCACTGATTAATGTCGTGCCTATCGTCGCGGCGATTATGCCAGCATTATTATTGCGCACGCCCGTCAAAGAAACTCGCAGAATGGTGGCGACTTGATTGCCCGTACCGTCATTGGTGGTGACGGTAAACGGTTCTGGTGTGCACATGGCGGGATTCGTCGCATTGCACACTACAGCCCGGCCGCCCGGTCCATTGGTGCTGGTGAAAATATCAGGTTGCGCGCCGACGATATTTACTCCGCCGCG
This sequence comes from Pyrinomonadaceae bacterium, assembly GCA_035639235.1. Classification (GTDB taxonomy): domain Bacteria; phylum Acidobacteriota; class Blastocatellia; order Pyrinomonadales; family Pyrinomonadaceae; genus UBA11740. The sequence continues at coordinate 4,940 of DASQYL010000025.1, forward strand.
AAATACAGTTCCATTGTTATTGACGGCGATGGGATAAGTTCCCTGCGGCAACCCTATGGGAACGACAAATTTGATTTGCGTTGAGCTGACGGAATAGAGCCCACATGCCGCGCCGTCGATCGACACCGACACGCCACTCAGTTCAATCGGTAAAGCCGGGGTACGTGATGACTCCGACGCGTTTGCATTACTGACTGTCGCCGCAGTCACCGGCCCAAAGCTGGGGCTCGCTTGTACAATTGCCAACTCGCCGGCAGCGAATCCGGTTGGACTCGACAACGGACTAACGGAAGGACTAGCCGAAGGACTCGGACTGGGACTAGGACTAGGCGTCGGCGTTGGACTGATCGTCGGACTCGGAGTCGCAGTGGGACTGGCAATCGGCACCGACATCAAACTAGCTCCCGTGAATAGAGTCAGCGTGTTGGTCGATTCGCTATTAATCGGGGGCGATAATTCATAGAAAACTTCGCTCGAGAAATCAGAATTATTAAACCCAATATCCGCCGAACGCGTGAAGGCAAATCGGCGGTGACTGTTACTGGCGATCACGCCGCTGCCGCCGCCGACCGCTGGAAAATTGGATATGCGCGTGAAGGGACCAGTCGCGACCGCGGGCAGCGGAGTCAGAAAGAACTGAGTCACGCTGAGCGGATTCAAGCCTGTTGTGTCAAGAACCAGCGTGCCGCTCGAAGTATAGTTCAGCGCCGACGACCACATGACGGACGCCGGATGCAAAGCGGCGTCGTAATCGGTGAACACCGGCACGTGCAGGACCGGATCGATCTGCGTGCTCGTCGCTCTTGGCCCAAGTTGCGTGAACGTGTCGGTCGAGATGTCATAGACGAACGGCGCATAGGCGCTCGTGTTCGTCGCGTTGGCTTTGGGATCGGCAGCCAGCGAGTCAAATCCGATGTAGCGCCCGTCGCGGCTCAGGCGGCGCCCGAACGTCAACAGGTTGGCGGTCGCCGTCGGATCGGGACTAACCGTGGCCGTGGGACTGGGACTGGCGCCGGGAGTTGGAGTGATCCCCGGAACCGGCAATCCGCTCTTTGTCTTGGTGGCCTGCTTCATGCCGGTGATGCTGCCCACCCCGCCATAATTGGCGATGAATATCTGGCTGGTGCTCGCTTTGGTCGTCGAGTCGGGAGGGTTGTTGCCCGTGAGATCGGCATTAGAAATAAACGTAATTACCGACCCGCTGCCTGATAGATTCGGGTTCGAACTAAAGATCGGATTGTTAAAGGAACTCGTAACCGTGTTCGTGACCTGAGTGAACTTTGGCGACGCCGGGTTGCTGATATCGGCGATGAAGATTTCGGGATTTCCCTGCTTATCCACGGCGGTGGGATCCAAATTGCCCGGCGCGCCCGGAGTAAGATCGCGGGTTGACGTAAACGCGATGATGGTGCCGCTGTCATTTATGGTCGCGTCGCGATTATCGTCGGCAATAAACGGCGGAAAGTTTGTGCCGCTCGTCGTGCCTCCGGGAGAAGGCGCACGACTCGCCGGAGTGTTCGTAATCCTCGTGAACGTTCCCGCAGTTAAATCAGTGAATCCAATATCAGCCCCGCTCGTGAGGTTTGCCGCATCCGCAACGGTGAATTTATAAATCCAGATTTCCTCATTGCCGTCAGCTTGCAGCGCCGCCACATCGGCTGTCGAGGCAGTCGTGCCGTCGAAATTAGCGGGCGAAGGCGCATTCGAACTGAACACGATGGTGTAGGTTCTATTGCCGCCAGAGAGCGTGGGCTCGACACTGATCATTGGCCGATTGTTACTGATTTCGATCTGCGTGTTCGTAGGTTCATCGGCTGGAGGCGTCGGACTAACCGTCGGCGATGGACTCGGGCTTACGCTGGGACTGGGACTCGGGCTGGGACTCGGCGAGGCTGCGGGCGTCGGCGACGGACAAGTCCGGCAAGCAACGCTACGTGTGTTGGTAAGCTGAAATATCCGTCGCTGCGCGTAATCGTAAAGAAAGATTTCGCGATTGCCGTCCTGGTTATTACGCGTCGCCGTCTTCTCAGTCGCGATGTCGCCATTCGATTCGATCACCACAAAACGGCCGTTCGCGGTGATGTCGCCGGCAAATGATCCAACCTGAGTCGTCGATGAGCTGCGATTAGACGCCGTGATCTGCGTGAAATAAGCGTCGGGGGTGAACTGCGAACTCGACTGCGCCGAAGAATGAATAGCGCTCGCGACGAGCATACACGCCGTCGCCGCGCATAAGAAAGCGATAACCAGTCTGATCATTAAGAAGAAGCTCGACTAAAGTGCGATCCGGCCTGCTGGGTTTCGGCCAAAATTATTAAGAAAACACGAATTCTTTAACTAATTGTCAGGGCGCACATTGTAAAGGTTGCCGATGCGCAACCGCAAGTGGCCGCTTCGGCTTAGTTTCGAAGAAGTGTCCCGCGGTTGCTCAGATAAATTATCAGTTTGCCCCGAAACGTTGCCGATATTCGGCAGACGTTATGAATGCCTTCACCATTTCGGCGGCGATGTAATCACCGTTGGCCGCGTTTAGTTTGCCCAACCAGAAGTTGTAACCTGCGTAATCAGAATCCTGCGGGTCGTTCGGATTTCGGCGCAGATAACCGAAGTACTGCATTAACACAAACGCCCGGTTCTTTTCGGAATTTGCCAGGTTGGCGTTTTCGGCCACCGCGCGCAAGACCTGCGCGCGCGTCATCGTGCCCTGCGTCAAAGCCGTTACCAGATTGTCGTGATCGACTTGGCTCAGAGGCTTCACCCCGTTGACGTCGGCGGCGTTTGCATTCAATGCGTCGACAAATTGCAATGGCGTCAGCGCCAACGGCAACGCCGCCAGGAACGCCGGGCGCTGCACAAACTCTTCCGTGAATGCATTCTTGTTGTCTTCCAATTGCTGCTGCCAGTTGCCGACGTTGACCACCACGCCCTGACCGATTCGTTGCGTATCGGGCAAAAACTGATTGAGCCTGATGACCGGCACTTTGACCGGTTGTCCGCCGGCGGTGCCGTTGGCATCGCCAAACGAAGCTTTGTAAATTCGCTCGACCAGATATCCCGTCTGTTGGAATTCGATCGAGAGGAAGAACGCGCCGCTGACGTTGATCTTACAAACCAAAGGATCGCTCGCGCCGCAGTTCGTAAACTGATTGCTCCAGAAGGATAGTCCCGACGAGTCAGGCTCGCGATTTAAGAAGTCAATGTAGTGCTCGCGCACGAAGAAGTTTGCATTATCGATCTGGTTTGCGCCGGTGACGCCGCTGTCATTGATCGTAATCGTATTAGTCGATGGCGTTCCGACGCTGGCATTCAAACCCGTCGCATTGCTTAAGTTAAGAGTAAACGTCTCAGTAGTTTCAGGGTACGAATCGCCGATGATCGGAATTGTAATCTGTTTGCTCGTCTCGCCGGCCGCGAAATTCAACGTGCCCGAAGTGGCGATGTAATCGCAACGCGATGACGCGACACCGGTGATCGCGCTGCAAGGATTGGAGCCCGAAGTATCGTTTGTCGCGTAATTAACTGTCGCTGGAAATGACGTGTCACCCGATCGAGTGATCGTGACTGACGCTTCGGACATCAAGCCGGGCTGGGGCTCCGGCGTGAAAGTGGCGCTGGTTTGGAACTGTATCGTCGAAGCTGCTGGGCTAACCAGCGCAGTTTCCCAAACGCCACGCCCGTGAGTTGCGGCACGCAAAATTCTGCTGCTCGGCTGAATTTGCAAATCGAAGACTGCGACCTTTGGCAAGCCCGATCCGAACGGATTCCAGCTCGCGCCGCCATCGCTTGAAAAATAAACGCCGATGTCTGTGCCCGCGTAGAGATTGTTCGAGTTCAAAGGATCGATGGCGAATGCGTTGATAGGCACAGACACTGGAAGTCCCACGGCGGTCCACGATGCCGCCGCCGGCGAGGCTGCGGTCGCCGCATTTAAATTCGTAATCTTCCAGATGTTCTGTCCCGCCGGCGCGTAGTAAGACAAGGTCACGTATGCAACGTTTTTATTGTTCGGATCGACCATCGCGCGCCCGATGAATTTGTTGGTGGTGCTGCCCGTTGGATTCGCGGGAATCGGCGGGCTGATATTCACCAGCGTCGAAGATCCGGTTGAGGTGGCCCAGACTTGTCCGTTCTGTGTGCCGACCACGCGCACATTGTCGCCACCTTTCCAAATTCCGATCGTGCTGATGGGCGAAGCCGGACTTGCCAGCGGAATCTGACTTACCGCCGTCATCGTATCGCCACGATCGCTTGAGCGATATAAACGATCCGCGCCGAAATAAACTACGTTCGGCGACCCGGGGCCAAGCGCCATGGGCGCGTAAAATAAAACGGTTCCGGTCAGCACGAGTCCATTAGGAGCCCCTAGTGCGGTTCCTCCATCGCAAGCTACCGGTGTCGAAACGGTGGTTCCCAGGTTTCCCGCACCTCGAGTTGGCCATGAATCAAAAACGCTGCCGCTGCCGAGGCAAGCGGTCTTGAAGATCCGGTCAAATCCCATTTGCGTGCTGTCGTTAAAGAAGGTGTGATACATCGTCACGTTCGTCGTGTCGGTCGCGCTCTGATCGATTAGAGAGTATCCGCCGTCGCCGCCCTCGGCTCGAACCCAATTGCCGGATGAACCCTGTTGCGCTTCGGTCCCGTTGTCCTGGGTGCCGCCAATCATCATAAATTGATCGGTCGGATGGACCGCGATGCTTTCGAATTGCAGCGTATTGAGCGGTGAGCTATTCAAGTTGGTCCACGTAGTTGCGGAAGTCCCGTTCGGCAAACCTCGCCAGACTCCACCATCATTACCAGTGAAGACTCGGCCTGTGCTGTCAAATACGATTGAGTGATCATCGGCGTGCAATCCGCTGCCATCAGCAACAAATGTGCTTCCGCCGTCAGTCGATTTACCAACGAGCCGTCCACAAGTCGAAGATGTTTGTCCGCCAATGTAAACGTGATTCGCGTCGTTCGGATCGACGGCGATTGGCATGTCATAGAAGCATTGTCCCGAGCAAAAGCCGCCGCCACCTGTCAGTTGCGTGGCCCACGTCGAGTTGCTGTTGAAAGGATCAGACTGTTTACGAATCGCGCCTGAGTTGGCCGTGGTGCAACCACTCGTGTTCGTCGGAGTTTCGCTCGTAGCTGCGTAAGCAGTTACGACTGAGCCGACTTTATTAATCGCCAGTTGGATGCGCACGCCGGTTGTCACTGCGGGTGGGCCA
>DASQYL010000026.1:0-16918 GCA_035639235.1 Pyrinomonadaceae bacterium
CATTGCGCGCATCGTTGCGACTTTCGATCAAAGCGATGTCTCCGTCGCAGATGTGTTCATCGATCATCGAGTCGCCCTTGATGCGCAAAGCGTAGATTCGTTCCGGCCGAACTCTTCCCAGCAGAAACCGCGGCACACAGATCGTTTCAATGTCCGGCACAGCATCAATGGGAACGCCGGCGGCGATTCGTCCCACCAAACGAACTGCGCACATCGAGTCAGGCGAAACTTCATCGCTCTGCACGCCAATCTCAAAACCCGTGTCGTGCCGGCGTTGAATCAACCCGCGCTTCTCCAGCGCGCTAATGTGCTTGGCAATCGTGGCCTTTGAACTGATCCCGAAGTGTCGAGCGATTTGCGCGTACGAAGGTTGATGACCGTGCTTGGCGAGAAACTGAGTGATGTAGTCGAGAACTTGTTTCTGACGTTGGGTACGCGGCAACATGGGGAACTCAATTAGACAAACTGTCGAATTTTAGCACGCAACGTGAAATCGTCAAGCACTGTTTAGGGAATTATGCAGATGACACATGCAGAAGAAAAGAAGTATGATGACGAACGGCGTGACAGGCCGATAGAGGGCGTAGAGATGCAGGCGCGACCGTTGCTTAAACTTCGCGCTTGTTTAACTGCTCAATGGCTTCAAGTTGAAACTGCTTTTGAAATTGATCCATCATTTCTTGAGCCGCTTGCACGTTCGGATTTGGTCCAAGATTAACAGCGGTTGTGAGTAATGCTTTTAGATCGGCTAGGGCTAGCGTGGCGTGTGTGTAGAACTTCTGATTTACCTTGTGCATAGCCTTGAGGTATTGCAGTTCAGGTGAGTCCATTTGGTTTTCCTCCGAATGGCTTATATCACCGATGAAAGATAAAGCCTACTTTTTCCGGCTACTTTTCTTTGCTAACTTCTTAGCGGTTTTAGACGGTGGTGGTGGAGTGCTCAGAGCCTTACGGATCGCATCTTCGAATGAGTAGCCAGCGAGAGTTATCGGTTTGCCCTCGCGTCCGGTTGGGTTAGGACTCGCTTGTGATTTCATGGTGTCAGCAGTCTAGCACCAGACCGGGTATGTCCCACACAAATTTTGCATAGACAAGGCGTGGTTGCGTAATGTCGATAGTGCCTCATGCCAACTATTAGATCGACGTAACGATCCGCCCGTTCCAGTACGAGATTGAATAATTGCTCCTCGCCGTTTTCAAGATATCTTCGGATAGCGTAACCGCACAAATCTGCAATCTGCACCATGCTGGTAAGCTGGCTATCTACAAACATTGGAGTTTCGTAGATATGGTTAACCTTGGTCCACAACGTGCCGCTCTGGTGAAACCGCCGCATCGTCTTCGTGTGCTTTTTAGCAACGGTCTCATTATTGTCATGTATTAACAGGCCACGACCTCTGGTGCTCTCTTGTGTGCCAATGTTTGAAAGATACCGTTCAAAGCGGGAAACGATTTGCTCAAAGGCTTGTTCGTCGATTCTTCCCACCGTATGATCGAAATGCACCTTGTCAACGCATTCGGCAAACAGTCTGGCAAAACGCCAGCCGGATATACGTTTCGCAACCTCAAGGATAAAAGCTTTTCGCTCATCATGAGTTAAGTGTATATAGCCGTCAGTATGGTTAAAGTTCTTCCGCGTTTGTTTATACAGTTTTTGATTGCGGGCGCGTTGAAGTCTGTATAGTTCAGCTTGCCGAAGCTTGTTTACTTCATATCTCCGGCGATCATAATTTAATGATTCAAAGTCGGGAATTGCGCGTTGCTCTAGGTATGAACGGAGCATCCACGCAACGTGCATCTCGTGATTTTCTAGACCGTATCTTCTTTTAATGGTATCGATTTGGTGGTCGCAATTTCGCCATTGCCAGATGGGAATAGCAAAACCAACCAAAACGTAATGAGATGTGTTACCAGAATCCGGTGTGCCAGATTCATCGAGATAGCAGAGATACATGAGGAGACCTCTTTTAAGGGCAAAAAAAAGCGACTGGGGATAGGGCTTAAAGCCCCCTCACGAGACGCTTGGCGACTCATCCCAGACGCAAGGTTATTCTTAGGCTGGGGTGGACAATTTGTCAAGTAAATTTGCTTGACAGAAACTCTGATCGTATTAGAATCCGCGTTTGCCTTTCGTTGCCCTTTATTTACAGCTTCTTTTTCACGAGTCCCGGTACATCAGCCTCTTGCCTTCGACGCCTTTAAGGGCTTCTAGCCCACGCTCACCGTCAGTCATTTCCCGCGCATTGTATCTGAAATCAAACTCTGCCAAGTAGCGATGAAGATGCTTGCGGCCAACGTGGTGATAGACGCCATTGATGCCTCTTTTCAGAAGTGAGAAATAGCCTTCGACTGTGTTAGTGGTTACGCAGACACCTTCATCGAAGCGCACGTATTCATCAGCCCTATGGTTCACAAGTGAATGCTTGCGATTCTTGAGAGCCTTAGCGAGTACGCCAGTATCAGTCATTAGGTGTGCATCAGCCGCGCAGACTTCACCTATCACAGCTTTGAGATTGTCGGCTGTCACTTTCTCAATGTGGCGAGAGTGAACGCGACCGCCGCGCTGTAGCACGGTGAACACCGCTGCTTTATCCGCAACGACACTAGGAACGTCTTGTCGAGTTCCGGGCCTTAACGCGAGTGATCTTTGCGCGCGGATGCTCTTTGATTTATTCTTCGCCTTGCCGCCAATAAACGCCTCGTCCGCTTCGATGATACCGTTCATTTGCTCCGGCAGTTCGCCGGTCATCGCATAACGGATTCTGTGCGCCATGAACCATGCAGACTTATACTGTTTGATATCCAACATTCGCATGAGTTGATGCGCACTCATGCCCTTCTTCGACGCGTTAATCAAATGGAAAGCCAATAGCCACTTGTGAAGCGGTATATGGCTATCCTCGAAGATCGTCTTGACCGTGACTGAGAATTGCTGGCGGCATCCTGCGCAAGCCCATACACCTTTACGCGGTCTGCGAATTCGTATTTTCGCTTTCCGCATGTCTTGAATTTCCTTCTCTGTCTTGCCTTCTACATTTCCCTTAACGGTGACGCGATACGCTTCGCCTACCAGTCCGCAGTGAGGGCATACAGCGCCATCCGGCCAGCGCATGTTTTCAAGCCATTCTCTGGCCGCATCTTCGTTAGTGAATCGAGGTTCGAGGATTGAACCCTTTTCGCGTTTTACTTGGCGTTTCATGGTGAAGCCATCTTACACGAAAGAGTTGCATGTGTCAACTACATAATTCCCACTGTTTACGATCTTCGTCGCATGAAATGTGATCGGGTGTAACGCAGACTGTTAGTTGGCGACTGACGCGACGCATGCTGACGGCTTGGGCTACATCAAAAGTCCATTTGACTCTCGACCACCGATCAGTTAAATCTTCCCTCCCCGAATTGCAGTATCGCGTGTAACCGGGTTCGCGGGACGCGCGTCATAGTTTTGTTAACCGGTTTCTTCAAAGCTTTGCTGCCCGTAGTTTTCAAAAACAATCTGGATTGAAAGGAATTTCCCCAATGAAATACACGTGTCGTTCTGCTCGTGAGCTGGGCGGCCTTTTGGCCGCAGTCTGCGCGCTCGCTCTCGTGGTCGTGACGCTGGGAGCGATGGCTGTTGACGCGCAAAAGGAAGGCTCGACGGAAGGATCCACTAATATTCCCGATGTCAAACTGCGCGCTATGGCGGCGCAGGCACAGACTCCATCTTCTGCGACCCAACAACAATCTCCCGCTCAGGCGGCGCCAACTGTGCCGTCGCCTAGCCCGACGCCAACGCCTATCAACTGGTCCAACGATCCGATGCTGAAGCGTTTTATCTTCCGCGGCATCGGCCCCGTGAGCATGGGCGGCCGCATCGACGACATCGCTTGCGTCGAAAATAATTCTTACATCTGTTACATCGGCGCAGCCACGGGCGGCGTGTGGAAGACCACGAATAACGGAACGACGTTCACGCCAATCTTCGATACTTATTCGACCGCGTCGATTGGCGACATCGCGATTGCGCCGTCGAATCCGGACATCGTTTGGGTCGGCACCGGCGAAGCGAACAACCGCCAGAGCGCCAGCTTTGGAGACGGGATTTATAAATCAACCGACGCCGGCAAGACCTTCACAAAAATGGGTCTCGAAGATTCGCAGACAATCGCCCGCATCGTGATTGATCCCAAAGATCCAAACATCGTCTACGTCGCGGTGCTGGGCCACTTGTTTGGACCAAATAAGACACGGGGCCTTTTTAAAACGACGGACGCCGGCAAGACCTGGACAAACACGAAGTTCATCGATGAAGACACGGGCTTTACCGATCTGGTGATGGATCCGGTCGATAATAAAACTCTCTATGCGGCCTCGTATCAACGTCGTCGCACTTCGTGGGGATTCAACGGCGGCGGCGCCGGCTCGGGCGTTTGGAAGACGACTGACGCGGGCAAGACGTGGAGCCGCATTCAGGGCAGCGGTTTTCCCGAAGGGATTCTCGGCCGCATTGGCATCGATGTGGCGCGATCGAATCCGAAAACCATTTATGCACAAATCGAAGTAGGCACCAGCGCCGGCACCGGCGGCGAAGAGCAAACCTTCGGAGGGCCTGCAGCGCCTGGCGCTTCGCCGACCCCGACACCCACTCCGACTCCGGTGGGTGCGCCGACGCCCGACCCAAAGAAACACGGCGTGTGGCGCTCTGACGACGGCGGCAAGACCTGGAAGGTCGTCGCCAGTTGTTTCAATCTCAATAACTGTAACGAAAACAACCGGCCGATGTACTACAGTCAGATTCGCGTCGATCCGTCGAACGCTGAATATGTTTTTGTCGGTGGCTTGAACTTCAGCCGATCGCTCGACGGCGGCAAGACTTTCAAGTCCCTGCAACCCGGCATTGCTCACAGCGATCATCACGCGATCTGGATCGACCCCAAGAACGGCAACCACATCCTAATCGGAAACGATGGCGGATTGGACGTGAGTTACGATCGCGGTGATACGTGGGAATTCGTCAATACCGGAATCGTGGCGACACAGTTCTATGCCGTCGCCGTCGACATGCGCCGTCCGTATTATGTTTACGGCGGCTTGCAGGACAACGGATCGTGGGGTGGGCCAAGTCAGACGCGCAGTAATATCGGCATCACCAACGCCGATTGGTTCCGCACCGGGGGCGGCGACGGTTTCTATTCACAAGCCGATCCAAACGATCCATTCATTATTTATTCTGAATCGCAAAATGGCTCGATGTCTCGCATAGACATGCGCACTGGTCGCAGCACCAGCATTCGTCCGCGCACGCAGCCACAACGCGGCGGTGGCGGCGGCGGTCGTGGCGGCGGCGGTGGTGGTCGTCGCGCCGGCGGTGGTCAAGGCGGCGCGGCAGCAGCGGCTGCATCGCCTGAAGCCAGCCCACAGGATCCGCAAGCCGCGCTCGCAGCTTTTGCCGCCGCGCAAGGCTTCGGCGGATTCGGCGGCGGCGCCGGCTTGGGCACGAACGTCATGCCGCCTCCACCTGCAGGCGAAACTTTTCGCTTCTACTGGAACACCCCGATCGTTATGTCGCCGCATAATCCCAGCGTGCTCTACGTCGGTGGCGATCGATTCTTTAAGTCGTTCGATCGCGGCGATCACTGGACCGCCTCGGCCGATCTAAGCAAGCACATCGATCGCAATACGCTCTCGATCATGGGAGTCAAAGGCAGCGAACCGATGGCCTCGAAGAACGACGGCTACACGAGCTATGGTTACGTGGTAACGATCGGCGAGTCGCCGGCGCTGCCGGGTGTTATTTGGGCCGGCACCGATGACGGCAACGTGCAACTGAGCCGCGACGGCGGGATGACCTGGAACAACGTTGCGAAAAACATCCCCATCCTCGCCAGTAAAGAAGGCGAGCTTTACCACATCACACGCGTCGAGCCGTCACACTTCGATGCGGGTACGTGCTACGTCTCAGTCGATGGTCATCGTTTCGATGATCTGAAACCTTATCTATATGTGACCCGCGATTACGGCGCGACGTTCACCAACATCACCAACAATCTGCCCGCCTGGGGCAATGTCAACGTCGTTCGCGAAGATCCGAAGAATAGGGACCTGCTTTATGTGGGAACTGAGTTCGGCCTTTACATCTCGCTCGACGGCGGCAAGACCTACAAGGAGTTCATGTCGGGCATGCCGCGAATTCGCGTTGATGACATCCTGGTCCATCCGCGTGACAACGACCTCGTAATCGGTACGCACGGACGGGGTATCTACATTCTTGACGACATCAGCGCGCTGCAGCAACTCGGAAAGATCCAGAACAATGACGCGGTCTTGTTCGACGTTCGTCCGGGCGTGTTGTGGTTCAATGATGTTAGGTTGAGCCGATACACCGGCGGCTCAAAGTGGTTCCGAGCCCCAAATCCGCAGCCGGGTACAGCGATTAGCTACTACTTGAAGTCGGTCCCCGATGGCGATGTGAAGATCACGATCACTGATTACACCGGCAAGGTTGTGCGAAACATCGTTGGCACTAAAGAGATGGGAATCAATCGCATACAATGGAACCTGCGCGGTGATCCGCCTCAACGGCCCGCCAATCTGCCGCCCGGATTTGGTGGCGGTGGTGGCGGCGGAGGCGGCGGCTTCGGTGGCGGAGCGTTCCTCGGGGCGCCACTTGAAGCCGGCACTTACCAGGTGAAGCTTTCAGTCAACGGCAAGGACTACACGACCAAAGCTGTTATTGAAAACGACCCGGGTATCATGCCTTAGCCGATTCTCCTTCGATCAACCAAAGGCCCGTGAGCGATCGCGGGCCTTTCCGATTTACTCAATGACCCGCGCAATCACACACTTCAAATAATGCGTCTCCGGCACTCCGAGCAAGACGGGATGATCCGATGACTGGCCCCGCCTCTCGATAATTTGCAAGCGGCGGCGAGCGTCGATGGAAGCGTCAGCAATAATCTCCAAAAACATATCTTCGCTCATGTGATATGAACACGTGCAAGTTATAAGGACGCCGCCCGGACGCAAGAGCTTCAACGCGCGCAAATTGATCTCCTTGTAGCCGCGCGCACCCGATTTGATCGTGGCCCGGCTCTTCGTAAACGCCGGTGGATCCAGAATGATCGTTTCGAACCGGTCACCCGCGGCTTCCATTTCGCGCAGGGCGTCGAAAACATTGGCCGTCTTGAACTGAACGTTCGCAGCATTATTCAATCGCGCGTTGCGTTGCGCGGCGGTGACGGCGTCACTCGAAATATCGATGCCCAGCACTTTGTCGCAGTTGTCGGCGATGTGTAGCGCGAACCCGCCGTTGAAGGTGAAGCAATCGAGCACGTTGCCGTGGGCCAACCGTTTAGCGGCCGCATAATTTTCCCGCTGGTCGAGAAAGGCTCCGGTCTTCTGGCCGGTCTGCGGATTCACCAAAAAGCGAATGCCATGCTGAACTACTTCGATTTCTGCCGTCGTGTCGCCATAGATGGTCCCGCTGCGTAGCTCCAGCTCTTCCAGTTGCCGGACTCGCGCATCATTCAGCTCAATGATCGATTTGGGGCGGAACTCTTCAATCAACAACGTGACGAGTTCATGCTGCAGGCGGTCGCTGCCTTGCGACAGCGTTTGTAAGACATAGTGCCCGTCGTAGACGTCCACGATGATCGCCGGCAGCAAATCACCTTCGGAAAAGATAAGACGATAAGCATTGGTTTCTTCTGCGATTAGTGCGCGGCGCTGCGCACAGGCCAGTATCCGGTTTCGCCACCAATCGCGATCGAGTTTTTCTTTTCCCGTGGTCAGAAAGCGCAAAGCGATCTCAGACGCGCTGCTATAAAAGGCCTGGCCGACGAAATTCCCGGCCTCATCGACCGCGTTGACGATTGCGCCGCGTTCAGCTTCTTTCGCGTCGCGCACATCGCTCCGATAAACCCACAGATGGCCCTGGCGAATGCGCTTCGCGGCGCGGTTCGAGATCTTAATCTTAACCATTGCGTTGAGGACGTTATCACAACTTCGAGTCATCGCTCGCGCCGATGAATCACGGCTCCGCCGTGATGGCGAAAATGTACTTGACCGTCGCGAATTTTCCGCGTAAGAAGTAGTGTTTTGAATTAGACGACCGTAGCCTCACTGTTGCTTACCTGCATGCCTGCATCAGCCGACCCACCCGCAACTGTTCGTCCGCAGTTCGCACCCGCGCTGCAAATGATCGTCGAACTTGTGCGACGCATCATGAATGCAGACGTTGCCAGCATCCTGGGCTACTCGCTCGCCGACAGGACCGTGAATTGGAAAGCTGCCAGCGGATTTACCGTGCCGGTTGATTTTGCGAAACCAGTTTTCCGCCCCCTCGGTAGCGCGCTTGCGTGGCGCGCACATGACGACCAAACAGTGAGCGTTATTCAGGGCATTGGCACGAGGTCGGAACTTCCCGCCGATCAATTTCCGGTGCACACCGCCGAAGGCGTGTGCGACATGGCCATCGCGCCGCTGCGCATTATCGGAAACATGTCGGGAGCTTTGACCGCCGGCTATCGCACGCCGCATCAGTTCACCAACGACGAAAAATTACTGCTGAAAAATCTGGCTGAGATCGCGACAGTTGTTTTGGATAGTGAGCGGATGATTGAGTCGGTCACCGCGGCCGAGACAATCTGGGCCCAAACCTTCAATGCGATCGGCGAAGGAATTGTGGTCCATGATGCGGAGGGGATCATCCTGCATTGCAACGCTCACGCAGCGGAAATGATGGAGACCGATGTTTCCGAAGTTGTTGGCCGGGCGCTGGCAGAGGTGTTCGCGCGCATGTTTGGAAAACGCGCTGCTGATTACTACCTGGCCGGCAATCGCGGTGCGTCAACCATGATCGAGGTACAGAGCGAAACCGGCCGTCGCTATCTCGTTTCGGTTTTTCCAATTAAGAAGCCCCAAGGTGAATGGGTCAGCATCGTGACCTGGAGCGACATCACCCGGCTTTCGGAAATGCAGGATCAGTTAAGCCGCTCACGCAGTCTCGCGAGTGTCGGCCAACTCGCGGCGGGGGTCGCGCACGAAGTCAACAATCCGCTGGCGGCAATTACTACGTGCGCCGAGGCTGTCTTGCGCGAGCTACGACAGGATCATTTCGCCAAGCTGCTGCCGGCCGATGTGCAGTGGCAATACTATCTCGAGGAGATCGTGCGCCAGACGCTCCGCTGTAAAGAGATCACGCGTGGGCTTCTCGATCTGACACGTCAACGTCAGGCGCGCCGGGCGCTGTGCGACATCAACGCAATTACAAAAGAGTGTGCGCGCGCCGCACTTCAGCGCGCTGGATCAAATATCGAATTCGAGATCTTGCTGCAAGATGACATCGGCGAGATCGCTACCGACGCCGGCATTGTGATGCAGATTCTCGATAATCTTTTGATAAATGCCGTCGATGCGATGAACGGCCGAGGCAAGGTAACGGTCCGCACTCGGCAGGATGGGCCGCGCGTGGTAATCGAGATTTCCGATACCGGCAAGGGAATTCCCGCGGATCTGCTGACTAAAATTTTCGATCCTTTCTTTAGCACCAAAGGGCCGGGAAAAGGATATGGGCTGGGGCTTCCCATCAGTTCTACGTTGGCCGAGACGCTTCGTGGCGGAATCAGCGTCGAAAGCAAACCGGGCGCAGGCAGCACTTTTCGTCTTTGGCTGCCACGCCAGGCGCCGGAGATCTAAACGATGAACCGAAAGATACGTGTTCTGATAGTCGACGACGACGATCTGCTGCGCAAGCTGGTGACCGAACAATTATCGCGTTCGGACTTTGATGCGACACCGGCGGCCAGCGCGCGCGAGGCGCTCCAGTCTTTGCGCGACACCGACTATGACATCGTGCTGCTGGATATCATGATGCCGGACGTTTCCGGTCTCGACGCGCTGCAGGAAATCAGGAAACTCGAAGACCCGCCCGAAGTAGTCATGCTCACCGCCGACACGTCTTTAGCCACCGGCATCGAAGCCATGCGTCATGGCGCTTATGATTATCTGACGAAGCCGGCGACGCTTGATGAAATGGAAGCAGTGCTGCGCAAAGCTGACGAGAAGCGACGGCTGGTCAAACAAAATGCTTCGCTGCGTTCCGTCGCGCGTCCCTCGACCGGCAGCGAAGAACCGTTGCCGATCATCGATGAAAATTCGCCAATGGGGGCCGTCATCAAACAAGCCGAAGCCGCGGCCCAAACTGATTCCACGATTCTGCTAACCGGCGAATCCGGCACAGGCAAGGATGTGCTCGCGCGCTACATCCATTCAAAGAGTGCTCGCGCCTCGATGCCCATCATCACCATTAACTGCGGCGCGCTGCCGGAAACGTTGTTCGAATCGGAGTTCTTTGGACACGAACGCGGAGCCTTCACCGGCGCCAGCTCGTTGCGGCGAGGGTTACTCGAAGCCGCCGACGGCTCCAGTTTATTTCTGGATGAGATCGGCGATATGCCGCTGTTGATGCAGGTAAAGCTGCTTCACTTTCTCGAGCAGGGGCGGTTCCGCCGAGTTGGATCGACCCGCGATCAAATAGCCGACGTGCGCATCGTGGCGGCGACGAATCGAGATCTGTCAGCGGAGGTCGAACGCCAGCGATTTCGCGCCGATCTCTATTACCGATTGAACGTGGTCTCGCTACATCTGCCGCCGCTTCGCGAACGCAGAGAAGATATTCCTCGTTTCATCGACCATTTTCTCGATATCTATCGCCAAAGATTCAACCGACCGAACCTGAACATTTCTGCCGAAACGCGGAGACGCTTGCAGGAATATCCCTGGCCGGGAAACGTGCGAGAGTTGCGCAACTGCCTGGAACGCGCAGCGGCGATTTCCGTCACCGACATGATCGATGAAAGCCAGATGCCTTTCCTGCGAAGTGAACTTGCTGAGCGCGAGACTCCGAGCGCCGCGAGCCGCGCGGCCGACGGGCCGCCGCTCACGCTCGACGAGCTCGAGCGTGAACATATCCTCCGTGTTTTGAACGACAGCGATGGCAACCGTGAGCGGGCAGCGGCAATCCTCGGCATTTCTTCCCGTACGCTCTATCGAAAACTCCGCGAGTATGAGTCGCACGCGGCCTCGGCAGGATTGGCTACCGACGGTTAAACGCCTCCTGAAGCCATCATGAAAGCAAAAGTCGATGCGTTTTGATCGAGAAATGTGACCGTTCTGATTCAAGGCAGCCCGCCGACATTTCGACGATTTCCTCAGTAAAATTGCCAATCTAGGCAGAAGTCGCTTCGTACTGGTACTTAAGTCTCACTTTCGTCGGCTGGACACCCCAAAAATTCATATGCTAGCCTTTTCCCCGTAATTCAGGGCGAACCTCACAAAGGTTCGCTTTTTCTTTGGTTCTTTCATTTGCTCATACCCACCCGCTAACGCAGGTGGTACTGACATCGGATTGATAACCCGCTCTCAATCGCTGAGGGCGGTAACGACAACCGGCGCCGTGCGGTATCGCATGGCTTTGATCCAGCCGCTGATGCAGCGAACGGGATTTGGTTCTTTTCAGGATCGCGCTTGCGCAAGAGCTTCGGCTGACAGACGCTTCAGTCTCCTTTGAGCCGAAGGTCGAGTCAATGTACCAACTGACTCGTGCGCGATAAACCAAACCTGAAAAGTTGCCCCAAAACTCGGACAGGAGAGCCCGAACCGATGAAGAAATCCACATTTCTTGGAAGCACTTTAGGTGTGCTTCTTCTTTTCTCGATAATTTCCTATTCACAAGTCTTAACTCAGCAGCAGAATCAGAAATCAACTCAAACGGTAACTCAAATCGCGGCGACGTCTGCAGCGGAAACGCCGACAGATTTCACCACCTCCACCTCTACTAAACCGGCGCCATTGAGCGATGAGAAATCTGCACCGGCTGAGATATACCAAGCCACGGCTTATAGTCTGCACGGTCGGACTGCCAGCGGCGCGTCGCCTTCACAGGGAATGATTGCTGCCGATCCGCGCCTACTTCCGATCGGCTCACGCGTGCGGATCGAGGCCGGCTCATACAGCGGTGAGTACGTGGTCGCCGACACCGGCGGCGCCGTGCGCGGTAAACGCATCGACATCTGGACCCCCAGCTCACGCGAAGCGATGCGCTTCGGCAGACGGACTGTCAAACTCACGGTTCTGCACCTGGCCGGCCAGCGCGGGACGGCGTCAAGTCGGCCGCGGACAATCAAGGCTACGCAAACCGCGCCGGGCAATGCAACGACGTCAGGCTCGCAGAAGCAATAGCGGCGCTCCTTTCAACTAGAAATCCCTTTCAATGGCATCTGCGGTACTATAGAATCGGCACGCCCGTACTCCGTCCGCTCGAAACAGGTGTCATGAAAAAGTTGTTCCTCGTGCTCGTCGCCCTGGTACTTCTCGGTATTAACGCCAGGGCTCAATCAGGCCGAAAGGTTGCGAACCCGGCGCCTCCTCCTCCGCCACCATCGCCAACGGTTGAGGCGATGGCCGAAGCATCGCCTGAGCGCATCACGCCGACAATTGAAGACACTGGCGTGCTGCCCGATCGTTTGCTTGATCGTGAATTGAAATCGCTCGACAAGGGAAGCTTTAAACTTTCCGACTTCAGCGGCAAAGTCATCGTCATCAATCTGTGGGCGTCATGGTGCGGCCCGTGCCGGGCAGAAATTCCTGATTACGAACGAGTGCGAAAGGCGTTCAATGGCAAGCCGGTTGAGTTCATCGGGCTCACTACCGAAGACCCGCGCGCGGCTGAAGATCGAGTAAGGAGATTTGTGCGTGAGGTAAGTTTCGGTTTTCGCCTCGGCTGGGCCGATCGCGAAACGGCCCAAGCTCTCATGACTGGACGCAATGTAATTCCTCAGACGCTCGTGCTTTCAAGCGACGGTCATATCATCAGTCATTGGCGCGGCTATTCGCGGGGGCAGAGTCGTGATCGATTGAAAGAAACAATTGAACATGCACTAGCCGAAATGCGCTCGCAGAAGTAATGCGAAATCAGCCAGCCTAACTCTCATCGCTTTTTTCATTTTCCGATCTCAGCGGTTAAGATGACTCCTTGATGTTACCCAATCAATCTGCAACCTGCGCGGACCTGGTTGAAGTCTCGCGTGGTCCAATCATAGAGTCACGACATACTGGACACCTGATCGCCGTTGATGGTCGGGGAGCGGTCATTTGTTCGTTGGGAACGCCCGAGACGGTCACATATCTGCGTTCGTCCGGGAAACCGTTTCAAGCTTTGCCGGTGGTTGCGTCGGGCGCTGCCGATCGATTTCGATTTACCGAGCAAGAAGTTGCCATCGCCTGTGGCTCTCACAATGGCGAGCCGATTCATGTCGAAACGGTTCGTTCGATGCTCGAAAAGATTGGGCTCAATGAATCTGCATTGAAGTGCGGCGCGCACGAGCCGTACAGCGTCGATGTTGCCCGCGAAATGATTCGCAAAAATGAACCGCCACGAGCGATTCAGAACAATTGTTCTGGAAAGCACGCGGCTATGCTGGCGCTGGCGAAGCATCTCGGCGCGCGGACTGAAAGCTACGATGAATTATCGAACCCGGTGCAGCAAATGATCCTGCAGACCGTCTCGGATTTCTCGGGCGTACCAGTTGGCGATATTGCGATCGGTATTGACGGCTGTGGCGTGCCGGTGTTTGGGATATCTGTTCAGGCAATGGCTTTGATGTATGCGCGACTGGTTTCCCCGCCATCGTCAATGTCTGGCGAAACGCGCGCAGCTTGCAAGCGTATCGTGAAGGCGATGGCGGCCTTTCCCACCATGATCGGCGGCACGAAAGATCGTTTGGATACTGATTTGATTCGCGCAGCCGAAGGAAAGCTTATTTCAAAAGTCGGGGCCGAGGGCGTCTATACCGTTGGGGTACTTCCCTCCGCTGATTGGCCCAACGGCATCGGGTTAGCGCTGAAAGTCGAAGACGGCGACAGCAATCGCGCCCGCCCGCCCGCCGTGCTCGATGCGTTGCGTCAGCTGGGCGTCTTATCGCAAAACGAGCTGGACATTTTGTTCGATTATTCACCGATTGTGATTAAGAATCGTCGCGGCGATCGCGTCGGCGAAGCGCGCGCGGCCTTCACGCTGGACATCAAACGATCACGAATGCCAGTTAATTAATTTGTTTAGACGGCGACTTGTCCGCCGCGTCGTTGTCGGCACAAGTGCCGCCTCTAAACGGTAATTGGGAAATGATTGATGGTTTAGGAACGCAAGCCGCTAATGAAGTGAATTCACCCGTCCTCGGCCGGGATCAGTATGGCAACGTCGATTACGACTCGTTGCCGGACGTAATTCAGTGGTTCCTCGATTACGACGAGCGTGTGGCGCTAATTAAACATCCACGAGTCGAAGAACTCTTTCAATGGAAGCAGGAACAGAGCCGCAACGCCGGTGAGGACGTATTCAATTTCAAGGCGGCAGAAGATCGTTTAGCGATCGGCATTCTGCAGTCCGTTGCTCACTGTCCGACGGAGCGCGAACTTCATTCCTGGATTTCGCAGTTATTGAATGCTCTCCAGGAAGCTTCGAAGCGCACCGAAGAAGTCTCGATGAGCTATGGACTTGAAATGCAAAACAATAGTTCGATTGTCGTGGAGTCTCAAAAGATTCCGGCTGCGAAAACGCGCGACGCTTTTTTGATTGATTGTTGGCTGGAAAGCCTGTGCACCGCGGAGATTCGCGTGCTCGGTTGGTTGTATCGAGAGTTCTACGGCCGCCCTTTTCATCCCAATAATTTCTAGCCCGTTCGCCTTTCGTGTCGCGAGTGATTTCGATGCATGATCGCCACGAATCTGTATCGAACAATTACGCGAGTTACAATCTTTCGCTTCGCATCCGTTTCCGTACGACGAATGCGTGAAACTCAATTCGCTGAATTTCAACGGACAAATCGCACATTCACAATTTACCTTCGCGCATCGGCGTTGTTGGCATAACCATTGCTCAGGCCAATGACGACAAGAAGGCAGAAGGGTAGTTATTCGGGTCAGGCTCTTTGATTGAAGTTGTAAGGTGCTTTGGGGGAGGCGCTTTACATCTGAGCAGTGGCGGCTCTTTCGGGGGAACGGAGTTGCCGATAACGGTCAGAGAGCAAAAAGGCGAGGCTGCTGACAAGGCGGTCTGCCGGAGGCTAGGGGGAGCCTCGGCAGAACTTATCAGCAGCCGCAAGCCTATTAGGGCTCCGATAAACAAGAGAAGCGCGGTTGACTTGGTGAGTCAGCCGCGTTCTTGTTTTGTCGGAACCACCTGCGGTAACGGGTGGTTGATCGTTGAATCGAATGATCTAGTCAGTAAATCGCTAACCGTCCGCTACCGCAGGCGGTTCTGACCTGCTACACTCGCCGTTCGTTCTGCTATTCACAATTCACGATTTACTATTCACTAGTCCGTGTCCGCTCAAAATATTGAAACCATCGTCTCGCTTGCGAAGCGTCGCGGCTTCGTCTATCCATCGTCAGAAATTTACGGCGGTCTCGGCAGCGCCTGGGACTACGGCCCGATGGGTGTCGAACTCTGCAGTAATGTGCGCCAAGCGTGGTGGCGCTGGATGGTTTACGAACGCGACGACATGGAAGGTCTCGATTCATCGATCATTCTGAATAGAAAAGTTTGGCAGCATTCAGGTCACGAGGCGACATTTCATGATTGGCTGGTTGATTGTCGAAAGTGCCAGAGCCGCTTTCGCGCAGACAAGGTGGGCAGCTTCGTTTCGGAGCTCGATGGCGCTCCGGTCTTCATGCCAGGTGATTGCCCATCATGTGGTGCTAAAGATTGGACCAAACCTCGCGCCTTCAACACGATGTTGCAGACGAGACTCGGCGCGGTAGCTGAAGATGACCCGACGGCAATGGCTTATCTCCGTCCTGAAACCGCCCAAGGCATCTTCATAAATTTTCTCAACGTCCTCAACACCAGCCGACGCAAGCTGCCATTTGGCGTCGCGCAAATCGGCAAATCGTTTCGCAACGAAGTCACGCCCGGCAACTTCATCTTTCGCACGCGCGAGTTCGAACAGATGGAAATGGAATATTTCGTCAAGCCGGGCGAAGACGAAGCGGCACATCAGGAATGGATCGATGCCTGTCATCAATGGTTTCAATCGATTGGCATCTCGTCGGACAATCTTCGACTCTACGAACAGCCGAAAGAGGAGTTGGCGCACTACGCGAAGCGCACGGTCGATATCCAATATCGCTTCTTCCCGGAACGCGAAGAGGACGAGCGTCAATGGGACGAATTGATGGGCATCGCGAATCGCACCGACTTCGATCTAAGAACGCATTCAAAGAAACCGGAGGACGCCGAAGGGAAGCGACTCAATCCTGATTCAACCGAAGACCTTTCTTACTTCGACGAGCAGACCAAACAGCGCTTTTATCCATACGTGATTGAACCGGCAGCCGGCGTGAATCGCACCGTACTCGCAGTTTTGATGGATGCTTATTCGGAAAGGACGAATGACAAAGGCGAGACACGCGTGATTCTAAAACTTCATCATTCGATGGCGCCGATCAAAGTTGCCGTCCTGCCGCTCGCGAAAAACAAACCAGAAATCGTCGGCATGGCCAAAGCAATAAAACGATCGCTCCAGCCGATGATGCGCGCTGTTTACGACGACACGGGCGGCATTGGCAAGCTCTACGCGCGGCAGGATGAGATCGGCACGCCCTTCTGCGTCACCGTCGATCACCAATCGCTCGAAGACGAAGCCGTGACGGTGCGCGATCGTGACACTTGGGAGCAGGAACGTGTGAAGGCGAGCGATCTTTCAATGCACCTGCTGCAGAAGTTTGCGTCGGCAGTCAGTCTGTAAGGAGGCTCGCGAGATTGCATGGAGATACACAAAGACTTAGCAATTGCATTTCTTCAAAATGCGGCAACGGGCAAGCTCGACGAAGCCTACGCGCTCGTGAGTCCAAACTTCTGTCATCACAACCCGCATTT
>DASQYL010000027.1:0-4835 GCA_035639235.1 Pyrinomonadaceae bacterium
TGATGTTCTGGGGCGATATCGCGCTGCATCATCCCGATCTGATTAATCAAATTCCGAAAGACATGATCGTCATGAACTGGCAGTACGGCGCCGCGGACGATTATTCGAAATCGATTAATCCGTTCAAGAACGCTGGCCTCGAGCAATTTGTATGTCCGGGCGCGCACAACTGGAACCAAATCTTTCCGAATATCGGGGCCGCGTCGAAGAACATCGTCAACTTTGTGCGCGACGGCCAACAGGCGGGCGCGAGTGGAATGTTGAATACGACCTGGGATGACGACGGCGAAACGCTTTTCGAAGCGGCCTGGTATCCGATCGTTTTGGGCGCCGCCGCATCCTGGCAGTCCGCGCCGGTTGATATTGAATCGTTCGATCGAAACTTCGATTGGTCGTTCTTTCGTGCCGACGGCGATCAATTTGTGCGAGTCATCCACGGACTGGGCGCGATTCCTTCGCTGCTCGGCGGGGCGGCGACGACCGACGAAATATTCTGGCGCGACCCGTTCACTACGCAATTTCAAAGTCAGGCACGTAATCAGGCTGAGCCGATCAGCAGTTCACGCTTGATGGCCGAGCGTGCGCTGGAGATGGTAATCAAGAATGACAGCAGTGCGCGTCGCAATCGTACGATGCTTCCGATGATGCGCCTCGCAGCGCGACGTTACGATCATCTGGGACGCCGCTTCGAGGTGATGAAGAAGTTCAGCGATCAGTATTGGGACGCGTACTTGAATCTCGGCGATCGCACCAAAACGCGAAAGCTCCGTTATTACACCGGCGCCATCTACAACAACCTCCGCGAGATGGCCGAGGAACTTTCGATCTTGAAAGAGGACTATCGCAAGCAATGGCTGGCGGAGAACCGGCCGTATTGGCTGGAGAGCGTGCTGGCTCGTTACGATCAAATGATTCAACTGTGGCTGAACAAGAGTCGCGCGATGGATGAAGCGCTGCGCAAGTACGAAGCGACTTCAACGCTGCCGAATCCGGAGGAGTTTGGTTTGGGTCCGCGGCCTATCGCCCCGGCTCCGGCGCAGCGATGATGAATCCGCAGGTTACACAGATTACGCAGATAGGGAAAAGAGATAAAAGGCGTTCATTCAGATCGGGCTCTCTTCGTGCCGTAGGCACGAGATATTTATAGCCCAAACTGTTTACCAGATTATTTGAGCCCATTTATGGGCGATATATATTTCGCTCCTACGGAGCTGGAATTCTTTTTATGCTTGGGGTGCTATAAATATGTCGCTCCTAACGGAGCGAAATCATCATGAGCGACTCGATGACCTCGACAAAGCCTAGCCGTTTAGTTTCACTCGACGTCTTCCGCGGTCTCACGATCGCGGGGATGGTGCTCGTCAATAATCCCGGCTCGTGGTCGCATATCTATTGGCCGCTCGAGCACGCCGAGTGGAATGGATGGACGCCAACCGATCTGATCTTTCCGTTCTTCTTGTTTATCGTCGGTGTCGCAATTCCACTGGCCTTCGGAAAGAGAATCGAACGCGGCGATCCACGCAAGTCGCTCTTCATCAAAGTTGTATATCGTTCGGTAATTATTTTTCTGCTCGGAGAATTCCTCGCCGGCTTTCCATATTTTCCGCTGGCGACGATTCGCATTCCGGGCGTCCTGCAACGCATCGCCGTCTGCTATTTCTTTGCCGGAATAATTTATCTCACGACGCGCGCGCGCACCACCGCGATTATCGCCGTCGCTTTGCTGATCATTTATCACTTCGTGATGACGCGCGGACACGCGCCGGGTACTTACGTGGGTGACTTAAGCAAAGAGGGAAGCCTCGCGTCATACATCGATCGCACTGTCTTTGGCCCACATGTTTGGCGTCAAGCCGTCGTCTACGATCCGGAAGGCATCCTCAGCACCATGGGCGCGCTGGCAACGACTCTGTTCGGTGTGCTCACCGGCTATTTGATTCGGGACAAGAATAAAACCCCGATCGACAAAGTAGCGTTGATGATGGTTGCGGGCTTCGCTTGTGCAATCGTCGGCTGGTGTTGGAATCCGTGGTTCCCAATTAATAAAGCGCTGTGGACCAGTTCGTACGTGTTCTTCACGGCGGGACTGGCGCTGGAGTTTCTCGCGCTCTGCTACTGGCTGATCGACATCAAGGGTTATAAGTGGTGGACCGAACCGTTTGTGATTTTCGGGGTGAACGCGATTGTGCTGTTTGTCGGCACGGGAGTGATGGCGCGACTGATGGGAATGACTTCCGGATTCATGGGCAAGCTCAGTTTATTGCTCCACATCAACAAACCGGACGGATCGCCGATGGCGCTGCAACCGTTTATTTATAATCATCTTTTCGCTTCATGGCTCGCGCCTAACAACGCATCGCTCGCATTCGCGATTTCATTTATTTTGCTCTGGCTTTTTCTTATGTGGTTGCTGTACCGAAAGAACATCATCATCAAAATCTGATTTGGAGGACAATGCCAACTTACATCGCGTTACTCAACTGGACTGCGCAGGGAATTGCAAAAGTTAAGGATAGTCCCAAGCGGCTCGACGCCGGACGCAAGGCGTTCAAGAAACTCGGCGTTGAAATTAAGGAAGCTTATTGCACGATGGGACGATACGATCTCGTTTGCGTCATGGAAGCACCTGACGATTAAGCTTACGCCAAAGCCACGCTTGCTCTGGGCCAACAAGGCAATGTGAAGACTGAGACGTTGAAGGCTTTCAGCGAGGAGCAATACCGAAAGATCATCGCCGGTTTATAGATCGCTGCGAGCAGCTTTGGCTTGCGGTCTTGCCGGGCCATAAATGCAGAAACGATCTGAGACTCCGGTCGTTAAATTAAAGAGTTCGGCGGGGCTCTGCCTCGCCGAGTTAGCTCTGCGTCTATCAATATTTAAATAGGCTCTGTCCTCATCCGCTTCATGCGCCTTTGAATAGTTCTCATCTTCCGGCGATAAGCTGCGCAACTCGGCACTCTGCTTGCGCTATCAAGTGCTTCCCTCAGAAAAGATTAGTAGTGACGATCGTCGGTGAATCGTAAGGGGACACGTAAGTGTACCCGATGGCGACACCGATCGATCTAAAGAGAGGGAGACTTGAAATGAATCGACTACTTACGGCGTTGCTCCTGATGCTCACGATCCTGGCCGTGGTTGGAGTGACGTTGCGTTCGTCCGCCGAGATTGCGCGAACGACAACGCGTTACGCATTGCAGGAGCCGACTCCGAAGCCTACCGGAACGCCTACTCCATCTCCGGCTCCCTCGCCGACCACAACACCGACACCAGTGCCCGAGCCGGAACCGGTGAGCCCGACACCGACTCCATTCAATTGAAACCATAATTCAGAAACGGAGGAATGGCGCATGGTTAAATACGGAAAGACCGCGCAGAAGAAAGTAAAAAAGGCAATGCACGAGCGTAAGAAAGGCACGCTTAAGAGCGGGTCCGGCAAAAAAGTAACCAGCAAGAAACAGGCGATCGCGATTGGATTGTCAGAGGCTCGCAAGGCCGGAGGCAAGGTCCCGAAGAAGAAATCATCGAAGAAAAGGTAGGAACGAATCTCGGCTGCTGTTTCTGAGCTAACCATGAGCTAACCGCCGTCTTAAATTTGGCGCAGCAATCCCGCTCGCGATTCGCGGATCATCAGGGTTCACTTGCCATACCCCGGCCCGCGCACGACTCTCCCAGAATTAAGGAGCGTTCGCTTGCCGTTATCAACTTCGATCTGTCCATTCACGATCACGTAATTGATGCCGACTGGGTACTGATTCGGTTCTTCAAAAGTCGCGCGGTCGATTACCGTCCTGGGATCGAAGATCGTGATGTCGGCGAAGTAGCCCTCGCGCAATAATCCACGCGCTTTCAAACCGACATTCGAAGCCGGCAGGCCGGTCATCTTGTGAATCGCCAGTTCGAGCGGCATCAGCTTTTCATCTCGCACGTACTTTCCGAGGATGCGCGGATACGTGCCCCAGCCGCGTGGATGCGATTTCGATCCGGCCAAGGGTCCATCAGTTGCGCGCGCCGAGCTGTCCGTGCAGATGCTTACGAGCGGCGACTTAAGCGCAGCTTTCATGTCGTCTTCGCGCATCATGAAAAAGATCGCGCCGGTCTGGCCGTGGTCGGCGATGATGAAATCGA
Source organism: Pyrinomonadaceae bacterium (assembly GCA_035639235.1). Classification (GTDB taxonomy): domain Bacteria; phylum Acidobacteriota; class Blastocatellia; order Pyrinomonadales; family Pyrinomonadaceae; genus UBA11740. Next base: position 4,126 of record DASQYL010000027.1, read on the forward strand.
ATAACGCTTCGAGCGGATCCTTATTTTGCGCGGCCGCAATTTCTGAAAGCCGTTTGCCTTGCCAATTATCGAGTTCGCGATTGACGACTGAACCAATCAGAATTCCGGTCGGGCCACCACTGCCGAGATAAATGTTCTCCCAGGTTTTCGAGTCGACGCTGATCTCCCACTTCAGGCGCTTGCGCGTTTCTGCGTCCCGCAAGCGTGCGATCATTTTGTCGGTGCCGCCTTCCAACGCCCACGGCGGCAGGCACGCGCTCAGCGAAGTACTACCGGCGATGTAAGGATAAACGTCGGCGGTGATCTTTAACCCTTGCTTTCGCGCTGCCTCGATGCGGCGCAGCATCTCAGGCATGCGGCCCCAGTTCTTTTGGTAAGCAGTTTTGAAATGCCAAATCTCCGCTGGGATGTTGGCGCGGCGAGCAATCTCGAAGACTTCTTTCATCGAATCGTCAATCGCATTTGCTTCGCTGCGTTGGTGCGTGATGTAAATCCCGCCGTACTGATGCGCGACTTTCGCGAGTTCGACAATCTCATCGGTCTTTGCGAATCGCGCCGGCACGTATTGAAGCGCAGTCGAAAGTCCCAGCGCGCCCTCCTTCATTGCGTCGGCCACCAGTTTCTTCATCTGATCGAGTTCGCTGGCGGTTGGCGGACGATCGTCGTAGCCAATCACGTACTCGCGTACCTGCGTTGCTCCGACGAACGTG